>DATNBU010000028.1 GCA_035571835.1 Candidatus Limnocylindrales bacterium
CGCAAGAGAACGGTGATCGATGAGGCGGAAGCTCGTCGACAACTCCTTCTCGACGCGGCCGGGATCGAAGCGTCCATCGTAAGCGGCGATGGAGCGTGCGACCTGCGCCGCACTTGCGCGCGCAGGACCTTCGGGCTGCTGTCCGGCATAGCGCTCATAGAGTCGCACGAGCGCTTCGCCGAGCTTGTCTTCTGCGAAGATCTCTACCCTACGCGCCCGGCCCATATTGTCGGCCTCGACGACCTGGACGTAAGCCACGTCGGTAGCGCCGATGGATGCGGTGTCGACACTCGAACCCGTGGTCGTAATGCAAAGTCGACAGACAGCCAGCGACTCCCCGAGCGGCGTCAGCGACTCGTACGACCACTTGGAGTCCACGGATTCCGCAATCATCAGCCGAATCCGTTCGTGCATGCTGGCGTAGCCGTAACTGCGACCGTGCGGGTGGTCGATGATCTCGACATCCTGTCGGAAGACCGTCTCGATGGCCTGTACGTCACGGGAAGCAATCACGGTCGCGAGCCGGTGCCGGTTCTGAATGGCGAAATTGCGTGGCAGCCGGCGGCCGTCCGTGATTGCACTGCGCATCTTCGTCGGCGGCTGGAGAGCGCCCGAGATTGCAGGCGCGGGCGTGGCCGAGACCACCGCCGACTGCGCGCGCTCCGAAAGCAGCGTCGCACCCTTGGCATCCCAGAGCTCCCGCGCACGCCGCTCCTCCGCGTCTGCTTCGCTGCGGCGACCGGCGGCACGCAGCGCTGCCGCAAGCGCAAGGCGTGCATCGGCGTGGTCGAGCAGCGCGTCGGTTGCCGCCGCCAGCTCGACCGCCGTGCCTGCGAGCTCGACCGCCGCGCCATGCTCGCCGCGACGCGCGAGCGCCTCGGCGCGCACGCCGCGCCATGCGATCGCAGCCTTGAGATCGTCGCCTGCCAGCAGCTCGCTTTCGTACGAGAGCGCTTCGGCCTCGGCATCGCGTCCTTGCGCGAGCAGTGCGCGCGCGAGCAGCGCCGATGCCTGTGCAGCGCCGATGCCGAGTCCGAGCTCGCGCAAACCTTCGTAGGCACCGCGCAGGTTTCTCTCCGCGGCCGACGCATCACCTTCGAGAAGCTCGACGAGCCCGGCGGACACGTCGGTCTCGAGCACACGCTGCGTGATGCCGAGCTCTTCGACCATCTTGTGAGCGGACGCGATCATCCGGCGCGCTGCTTCGGTGCGGCCGCGCAGGGCCTCGAGCACGCCCTGGCACGACAACGCAACCGCTTCTACGGCCGGCGCACCCTGCGTGATGCGCAGAACGCGCACGACGTCGAGACAGCGGCCGCTCGCGCGCGTGACGGGACTCGGTCCCCACAGCGCCGCGACCGGTGCGATCGCAAGCACGGTATTCGCGCGTCGCCGGTCTCCGGCACCGCGGGCTGCGGCCAGCGCGCGATCGAGCGCAGCCTCGCAGCTTCCGACTTCGCCGAGCCGCGCGAGCGCGAGCGCGTGCACGAAATGCGCTTTGGCCTCGCCGGCCGAGTCGCCGAGCGCAGCCAGCTGTTGTGCAGCGGCGGAAACGGAGCGCGCCGCATCCTGTAGCCCTTGCGGCGAGGTCAGCACCGTCAGCTGCCCGGCAAAGCAGACATGCCAGGCCGAAAGCCGCCTGGTCACGTTCGTTTCGTCGGCTGTCGTCGTCAGGCCCGAGGCCGCTGGTCTGGTAAATCGGCTGAGCTCTTCGATGGCAGTCTTTGCCTGGCCGACGTCTCCGGCGCTGAGCAGAGACTCGCACCAGTCGAGCGCAAGCTCAGCGCGCGCCGTGTCGCACGCGTCGAGACACGCAATGGCTCTTCCGAGCAGACTCGCAGCCAGCGGCACGTCGTCGCCGCCGAGCGCGCGCCGTCCGGCGGCCGCGAGCCGACTCGCCGCGCGCTCGCCGAGCACCGTGGTTTTCTGATCGCGCTGGCCGAGCTCGCACAGAAGCCGGTGCGCCTGTTCGAGATGACGCCCGACGGTTTCATCGTGCTCGGGCGTGTCGGCGACCTTCGCTTCGATCCACTCGGCAAGCTCGGCGTGCAGCTCCGCGCGTTTGCCCTTGAGCAGCCGCCGATAGGCCGCATCGCGGATCAGCACGTGATGGAAGCGCAGCACCGGCTCGCCGAGGAACCAGCCGGTGTCGGGCTCGATCAGCTCGGTGCGGCGCAGCGCCTCCAGCCGCGCGTCGAGGTCGCTGCCGGTCGATCCCAGAAGCGCGCAGACCGCGCTTCGCGAGAAGTGCCTGCCGACGACGGAAGCGTGCTCGAGCACCGTGCGCTCTTCCGGACGCAGCCGTTCGATACGCGCCGCGAGCAGTGCGTGAATCGTCGGCGGCATCTCGAGCGCGGCGAGGTTGGCGCCGACGACCCAGCGGTCGCCCTGGCGCTCGATCGCACCTTCGTCCACGAGCATGCGCACGAGCTCGCCGACGAACAGCGGATTGCCTTCGGTCGTGGAAAGCACCTTGGCAACCACGGTCGCCGGAAGGTCGCTCGCGCCGATCACGCTCGCCGCAAGCCGCATCGCCGCACCCGCATCGAGACCGCCAAGCGTGATGACGTCGGAGACGAGGCCGCCGCGTGTGACCAGCGACGAGCGCAGGTCACGCAGCTCGGGCCGTGCGCCGACGAGCACCAGCAACGGCACGCCGCTTCCCCACTGCACGAGATGCTCGACCAGATCGAGAAGCAGCGGCTCGGCCCAGTGCAGGTCGTCGATCACGAGCACGACCGGCCTGCTGCTCGCAAGCCCGGTCAGGAAACGACGAATGACGAAAAACGTCTCCTCCGGCGACGCCGGAGAACCGGCGAGGAGCGCTGCGATGCCCGAGGCTATTCGCGACCGCTCGGCATCGCTCGCCGGGATCGCCGCCTCGACCGCGCTGCGCAGTGCAACGCCGTCGTCCATCGATTCGTTCGACTCGACCATGCGCGCGCCGAGGAGCTCGCGCAGTGCGCCGGCGATTGGAGCGAATGTCTTTCCGCCGGCCGCATCGCACTGAGCGACGACCGTAGTCGCATTGTCGCCGAGCGAGCTCGTGATTTCGGCGATCAGTCGCGACTTTCCAAGACCCGGCGAGCCCAGCAGCACAGCCAGCCGGGCGGCGGGCTGCGCCACCGCTGCGTCGAAGATCGCGGTGATCCTGCCCATCTCCTTGCTGCGTCCGACGAATGCGGCGGTTGCGACACCGCTCGGCCGTTCGAGCGAGACCACGCGCCAGGCCTTGACCTGTTCCGCCCGGCCCCGGAGCGTGAAGCTGCCGAGCGGCTCCAGCGTCACATGCGCGGCAACCAGGCGGCGCGTCGTCTCGCCGACGACGACGTCTCCTGCCTGCGCTTCCTGCTGGAGGCGGGCCGCAACGTTGACGGGATCGCCGAGCACATCGGTATTGTCGCCGCTGACGACGACTTCGCCGGTATTGATGGCGACGCGCAGGTCGATGTCGGCGTGCTCGCGCGCGAGCTGCCGGAAGGCCTGCTGCATCTCGATCCCCGCGTGCACTGCGCGAATCGCATCGTCTTCGGCGACGTGCGGCACGCCGAACGCCGCCATCACGCCGTCGCCGAGAAGCTTGACGAGCGTGCCGCCGTGCGCATCGATCGCCGCGCGCATCGCGCTGTAGTAACTCTCCATGAATGAGCGCACCGACTCGGGATCGAGGCGCTCGTGCAGCGCGGTCGAACCAGCGAGATCCGCGAACAGAATCGTGACGATCTTGCGCGCGTCCGACTGCGGCGTCGGGACCGCTGCATGGCCGGCGCTGATGATCGGCGGAGCCGCCTGCTTGGGCGGACCGCCGATCGGCGTTCCGCACTCGTTGCAGAAGCGCGAGCCGGGCGGCGGCGTGACGCCGCAGCCAGGGCATGCGATCGCAAGCCTTGCTCCACAGTCATTGCAGAAAGCCGATCCTGCCGGAGGCTCGTGGCCGCACTGCGCGCACGTCATGGCGTAGTCCAGATCACATCCATCAGGCGCGCGCGGTGGGCATCCGCTCAGGCGCAGCCGCCGTCAGCAGGTCGAGTGATGGGATCAGTGCAGGAGAAACCGAAATTCCCATGCGCCTGACTAACAGACCGTCCGAACTGTGGCGAGTCGTGGCAAAAGACTGGCCGCCGGCTTGGGACCGAGGTCGTGCCATGATCAAACGCGCGACGGCCACACCTGCTGCGATTCATCGACCGCTCTTTTTTCCGCACATGAAAATGGCGCACTCCCCGGCTGTCGAAACGGGGCTGAATGCCGAGGAGATCGAATGAAAACCTTCGTGACCATGGCATTGACGGCGATGCTCTGTGCAATGCCCAGAGCTTTGCACTCGGCGCCGGAACATACGCGACGTTGACGGGCGACTCCGTGACAGTCGGTGGAAAGTTGAAAGTGGAATTCCTTTACGGATTCACCCCGACCGCGGGCGACAGCTTCACGATCATCCGAAGCACGTCACCGATCGCCGGCAGCTACCGAAGGCTTGTGGAAGGCTCGATGGTCGCGCGCGTCGGTGATGTCGGGCTGTATCTCGCCTACGGACGTGACGGAACAGGGCAGACACCCGAGCACGTGCTGCTGGCGAGGCAGATCGGGTCCTGAGGTACTTCCCCGCGCCGGAGCTCGGCGCTCTGACGTTTCGAATGCACCGCCGCCGCGCGTGCCGATCTGCAGCCCGAAACCGAAAACGGCCCGCCTCCGACTGGAGCGCGGGCCGTTTTGCCTGCGGCGGGAAGTCCCATGCGTCGCAGGCGGAATTCTTCGCCGGAATGCGGGGACGGCACGATTCGCGCCGTCCCCGGGTATCAGACCACTACGGAGCCATGCACTGCAGGCCGCAATGCAGCCCGTTTCCGAGTCCGACGGCCGTATGCAGGACACTCAGCGCATCGCTGGCGCCGACTCTTCCGTCGTCGTCCACGTCGCACGCGCAATTGCCTTCGTCCTCGCACTCGCCGTTCTCGCACTGTTCGTCGCTGTCGCAGTCGGCATTCGTCGAACAGACGTCGTTGTCGGCGCACTGGCCGCCACTGCAGGTTTCGCCTGAGTCGCAGTCGGCGTTCGTCGAGCAGGTGCCGTCGTCGACGCAAGCATTGTTCTCGCACAGCTCGCCGCTGTCGCAGTCGGCATCGCTGGAGCAGAGGTCAATGTCGTCATCCACGCAAGCACCTTCGAAGCACTGCTCTCCGCTGTCGCAGTCCGTGTTCGTGCTGCAGATGTCGTCGTCATCGACGCACAGCTGGTTGTGGCATTGCTCGTCGCTGTCACAGTCGGCGTTGGTCGTGCAGAGATCGTCGTCGTCGACGCAGGCGCCGAGATGGCACTTCTCGTCGCTGTCGCAGTCGGCGTTGGTGCTGCAGATGTCGTCGTCGTCGACGCACAGCGCGTTGTGGCACTGCTCGTCGATGTGACAGTCGGCATTCGTGCTGCAGACGTCCTCGTTCTCGCACTCGCCGTTCATGCAGATCTCGTCGCAGTCGCAGTCGGCATTGGTGCTGCAGGCGTCGTCGTCGGAGCATACGCCGTTCAGACACTGATCGCCGGACTCGCAGTCCGCGTTGGTGGTGCACACGACGTCGTTATCGACGCAGGAACCGCCTACGCACTGGCCGTCGGAGTCACAGTCGGCGTTCGTGGTGCACGAGAGATCGTCGTCTTCGCAGGTGCCGTTGTGGCATTCCTCGATGCCGTCGCAATCGCTGTTCGTCGTGCAGACGTCGTCGTCCTCGCACTCGCCCTGGCTGCACTTCTCGTCGAAGTCGCAGTCGGAGTTCGTCGTGCAATGGTCGTTGTCCTCGCACTCGCCGGCCATGCAGGTCTCGTCGGAGTCGCAGTCGGCGTTGGTCGTGCACTGGTCATTGTCCTCGCACTCGCCGGCCAAGCAGGTCTCGTCGGAATCGCAGTCGGCGTTGGTCGTGCACTGGTCGTTGTCCTCGCATTCGCCGCCGCTGCAGATCTCGTCGGAGTCGCAGTCCGCGTTCGTCGTGCACTGGTCGTTATCTTCATCCTCGCATTCGCCGCCACTGCAGACTTCGTCGAAATCACAATCGGCGTTGGTCGTGCACTGGTCGTCGCTGTCGACGCAGTTACCGCTGCTGCAGACCTCGTCGGAGTCGCAGTCGGCGTTCGTCGTGCACTGGAGGTTGTTGCCGACGCAGCTGCCGTCGCTGCAGATCTCATCGAAGTCGCAATCGGCGTTCACGTTACACGTGTTGTCTCCGCCGTCGTCGTCGTCGCCATCGCCGCCATCGTCATCGTCATCATCGCTGTCGGTGACACCGCTGGTCCCGGTCAGGCTGGCGCGCAGATTGTCCCCGCCGTCGTCGTCATCGTCGTCTCCGTCGCCACCGCCACCGCCACCCACGCAAATGGCGTTTCCGACGGCAACACGCAGGACACGCAGCGCATCCGTGGTATTGGGATTCTTACCGTTGGACTGGGGTTGGCCGCATTGGCCGTGATCGGCATACGCCGACGTGGCAACACCCAGCAGCAGCGCAACCCCGAAGGTGGCTGCCGCGAATATCAATAATTTTATTCGTTGCATCGTTGGCTCCTCGGGCGAGTGCGCCCTGTCGTTTTCCTGTCTGGAATCCCGACTCTGGACGCCGTGGAATCACCTGCAATCCCGTGGTCGGCCAAAGCGAAAAAAACTGTGTCGCAGTCGCCGGATCAGGGGGCAGATCGGGCGATATAGAGCCTCGCCTGCACGGTTCCGGTAAACGGCACCATTGCGGGAGCGGTTGTCTGTTCTGTGGATGCGAATTCGTGTGACGCAGGTCGCCGTAGGAAGAGGCTCACTTCCTTATATACAGGAAGATGGCCGGGACCCCGGAGAAACCCTTACACGCGACCAGATCGTACTTGTACGGAGCCACCACGGGGTGAGAACGACCACTCGCCGATAGCATCGCCGCACCGGAAGTCATCGGTGGTTGCGTATCCGCGTCGGATTCTTACGGGGTCTTCGCTTTGAATCCCGAAGCCTTGTTCTTTTTCGCGATCGAGAACTCCGAGCTCCAGCACGTGGCCGTGGTGTCGTTGAAGAGCTGAACGGTCACGCGCGGGTCCTGGTCGAAGAGCTCGGATGGGCTCATCGGGGGCGGCATCGGCACGGCACCGCCGCGCGCGGAGATCTGGATCTTCGCCTTCCCCGCGTCTCCGGCTTTGAGCTGCATCTTGTAGACTCCGCTCACGAGATCGTTGTCGTACGCGTACGTAAATCCATCGGGATCGTGATTCTCCCAGATAGGCGTCGGGTTGATCCGCAGAGTCGCAACCAGACGATCGACGCCACCGGTCGAGTCAGAGATGCAGAGCGTATAGACCGTGGAGTCGGTCGGATCGCCGAGGTCGGCCTGTGCGAACGCTGCACCGGCCCACTTCCACTTGATCGCATCCTTGCTGTCGGCGAGCTGGTTCTTGATCCCGAGCGACGTCTTTACTCCTGCAAGGCACGTCATCGCAGGACCTGGATACGAACAGTCATTCGCACAGCAGTCGCCATCGATCGAGTTTCCGTCGTCGCAGTCTTCGGTGGGATCCTTGATGCGATCGCCGCAGACGGGATCTCGACGGAACGCGTGCGTAACGGACGCCGAGACGTCGGCGTAGCCGACGGCCGCCCCGCTTTCGTTGATGTCATAGGCTGCTGCCTCCAATCCTCCGAATGTGCCGAGATCCTCGGTAAATCCCGCGCTGTAGAGAACAGCGCGCTGCTCTCCGATCACCGACTCACCGGCGACCTGGCCCGAGGCGTTCTGCGCATTGGGAAAAATTCGACCGAGGTCGGTCATCACTCCGCCGCTGTAGAGGAAGCCATGTCCTTCGGGCACGGAATTGTTCGACACGCCGATGATCGTACCGGCATCGTTGATGTTGATCGCGCTGCTGTAGGGTCCACCGAGGGTGCCGAGGTAAGTGTTCACGCCGCTGCTGGAGACGAACGCCTGGACCTGCGTGCTGCCGGGAAGGTTCGCGTCTCCGACGATCTGACCGGAGCTGTTGATCGAATGCGCGAACGAGCCGGGTACTCCAAACCCGAGATCCGTCATGACTCCGCCGCTGTAGACAAACGCATGAAACTCGGTGTCACCGGCGATCATCGAGTAGCCGACGATCTTCCCGTCATCGTTGATCGCCGTCGGGATGCTGATGCTCCCGCCAAGCGTACCGAGATCGGTCAGCACTCCGCCGCTGTAGAGGAATGCGTGCGTCTCCAGGTCGCCTGCCATGAGCGACTGCCCGACGACCTGCCCCGAGCTGTTGACTGCGGATGCGTAACTCTCGGTCCCCCCGAGGGTGCCGATATCGCTCATCACACCGGCGCTGTAGAGAAATGCGTGGACTTCAAGGTCGCCGGTAGTTTCGGCCCAGCCGGCAATCTGTCCGGCGCCGTTGATGACAAGCCCGGCACTGTCGTGTCCGCCGAACGTGCCCAGGTCGGTCATGATGCCGCCACTGTAGAAGAACGCGTGATCGTTCAGCGTGTCGAGGTCGGCATGACCCGTGATCTGTCCCGAATCGTTGATGGCATACGCTTCGCTGCTGGCCCCGCCGAGCGTGCCGAGGTCTGTAAGCGCCGGCGGCGTCGCGGCAGCGGAGGTCGTCAGAGTGGAAACCGCGAGCAGGATCAGCGGCAGAACGCGACCAGTCATCGGAACTCTCCTTTGGTTCGGACATGAGTAGACCGGACGTCGGCAGTCGGCGGCGCAGGATCGATGCGCCTGACTAACAGGCGGTCTGCGCTGTGGCGAGCAGCTCTGACCTGGTTGCACGGCGTGCTGGCCCAGGCCCACGCTACAGGTCGACGAACTCCACGCGATGGTTCGCGCTCGGATCCTGAGGCCACGGGCCTGCAACCAGAATAGCCAGACGCCCTTCGAGACCGTGTACTTTCGTCCACGACCGCACGTACTCGCTCCACGCGCCCGGGTCGGACGGCTCGCACACCGGGAACACACCGTACGAGAACTGGAGCTTCTGGCACGCGACGTGGTTCGGGCTCACCGCGATCGTCCACACCGGCAGACGGTGGCGCGACATGCGGCGCGCACTGGCGCCGCTCAGCGTAGGCACGAAGACCGCGACCGGGTTCGCGTAGGCAAGAGTAGCTTCGACACTGGCTGCGACCAGGTGCTCGGCCGCAACACCGGCCGGCGAGCCTGCCGCCTTGTGCAGCTCCTCGGCATGGATGCGCGGTCGCGCCGGATCGACCGCGGCGGCGATTCTCGCAAGCATCGCGATGGCTTCTACCGGAAAGCTTCCCGTCGCGGATTCGGCCGACAGCATGACGGCGTCGGTGCCGTCGAGGATGGCGTTGGCCACGTCGGTGGCTTCCGCACGCGTCGGCAGGCGGTGGCTCGTCATCGATTCGAGCATCTGGGTTGCAGTGATCACGGGTTTCGCGCGCAGGCAGGCGCGCCGCGCGATGTCTTTCTGCACGAGTGCGATCTTTTCGATCGGAATCTCCACGCCGAGGTCGCCTCGCGCGATCATCACGCCGTCGGACGCGGTGAGGATTTCGTCGAGGTGGTCGAGGGCACGCGATCGCTCGATCTTGGCGATGAGAAACGGGTCGTAGCCGAGCTCCCGCGCGGCGGTGCGCACCATTTCCACGTCGGCCGCGTTCTCGACGAACGACTGGCTGACCGCATCGACCCCGTGCTCGAGCGCAAACGCGAGGGCAGCACGATCGCGTTCGGTGAACGCGCTCATCCCGAGCGCGATGCCGGGCAGATTGAGGCCCTTGCGGCTGCTGAGCTCGCCGCCGGCCGTGACGATGCAGGCAACGTCGGAGCCGTGCACGCGCTCGACTCGAAGCTGGACGTAGCCGTCATTGAGGAACAGCGAGTCTCCGGCTTTCACCACTTCGGGCAGCCGGTCGAAACTGACCGACACTCGCTCCTGATTCCCCACTGCATCCTGTGTCGTGAGCGTGAACACGTCTCCCGATTTCAGCTGGATCGAGTCGGTCGCGAAACTGCCGATGCGCATCTTCGGCCCGGAAAGGTCGGCCATGATCGCCAGGCGACAGCCGGTACGCGACGAAGCCTCGCGCAGGTTCGCGATCACGCGCCGGTGGCTGTCGAAGTCTCCGTGAGAGAAGTTGAGCCTCGCGACGTTCATGCCCGCGAGGAGCATTGCTTCCATGACCTCGACCGACTGCGATGCCGGGCCGATGGTCGCGACGATCCTCGTCTTGTGGGCGGGCAGATTCATCGGGTGATCCATGGCTTCCTCATGCCTGCACCGCACCCTGCCGCAAAGGACCGGTGTTTCAAGCGGCTGCGCGCTCGGCCTGGCCTGGCGATTGCGCTCACCGTCGTCCAACTGGAAAACCCAGGTCGCAGATGAACTACGACGACGCATTCGACGCGACGCTTCGAGCGCGACACGGCCTGTTATCGCTCGAGGAGATTCGCGCGGCCGAGCGACGGCGTCAGGGCCGGCTGCTTCGCGACGATCCGGAGTGCTACGCGATGGTGGACGCTTTCAAGCTCCACCGCGCGCACACGGACGCTTTCCGGCTCGCAATCGATGACTGCGCTCCTTTCATGTCTCCGGGACAGACAGTCTGTGCCGTCGATCTCGGCGCCGGCGCGGGCAACGTCGCCGCAGCCCTTGTCGAAGCGTGGACACCCGAGCCACCCGTCAGGCTGACGTACATCGGCGTCGAGCCGCACAGCCTGATGCGGCGACTGGGCATCGAGTTCGTGCGCACTCTCGCGCCGCCGTGGCTGGACTTTGCATTCGCGGAGACTTCCGCGGAGCTTTCCATTCCGCGCGCCGATCACTATCTCGTAAGCTTCAACTACGTTCTGCACCAGCCCGGAATCACCGAACGGGATCTGAAAGACTGGGCAGCGTTGGTCGCAACCGTCAACTCGATGGGCAGGACCTGTCTGCTCTGCGTCTCTCCATGTTCGATCTCGCCCGCGTTAAGCGAGCTGGATCGCCGAGAGGCGCTTCGTCGCGAGATGACGGCGTCCGGTCTCGTCTTCGAGCTTCACTCCACGAGCCGTCGCATGGACCGGCGGATGCCGCGCGACGGCGGCCGCGGGTGGGTCGTGCAGCCCGCACGCGGCGCCGAGTGGCACAACGTCCAGATCGAACGCTACGACTTCCCGACCTGACGTGCTGCGATACAGCTGACGGCGGGTCCTCTCCTTCGCCCTATGGAGCTTCTTCGACCGAGATCACGTCCATCTGGATGAACTGGCCGTTGTACGGATCCGGTGCCGGCGGCACTCCCGGAGGAATGATGGGCTGCGATGCATCGTCGCGGTTCTTGATTTCCGCCGAATCGATCGCATGCGCTTCGAGCGTCAGCGTCGCGCCGCCTTTGATCGGAATCGTGTGCGTCACGTCGAGCAGCCAGCACCGCTCGATCCCCGTAGTGCCGGCATTCAGATAGTACGTCGAGGGCGGATTGGAGATTTCCAGTTTGTAGACGTTGTACGGGTCGGCGGCCGGCGTGCCGCCGGCAAGGAAGAGCCCGTCCTTGTCGCCGCCCGTGTACGTCTTCTGCTCGACGACGCCGCGAAAGCGGAACTGGACGTCGTAGACGGTGTTCACGTCGCCGAGAAGCGTCGCGGAATCGACGAAATCGTTGCCGCAGCTGCACACGTTGGGACCGATGCTGTTCATGCATGGGATTTCCCACCGCAGGCCCGCCACATCTGCCGCGATGCACTGCTCGCACTGCAGATTCACGTTCTGTCCGACGGCCTTGCGCAGGACGAGGAGCGCATCGCTGGCAGTGATTCCAGGGGTTCCATTCACGTCGCAGACGCACTTCTGGCAATTGCTCGTACCCACCGCGGTGCGCAAAGCGGTAAGAGCGTCGCCCGCGAGAAGACTGCCGTTGCCACTCGCATCGCCGCAGACGATGTTGTTCAGCGAGTCGGGGTGCGCGTAGAAGAACGCGACGTCTTTGTCGCTGAGCGCGTTGTCCCAGATGCGCACTTCGTCGATGAGTCCCGTAAACGTGTTGATCGGCGTCTCGCCGGTCAGCATGCCGCCGATGAAAAACGGAGCCGTCGTCGGTACGAGCGACTGGATCGTGCCGCTCGAGTCCGCCTGCGGCTTGCGTACGCCGTCCACGTAGAGACGAAGCTCGCCGCGGGCCGTATCGCGCACGGCAACGATCTGGTGCCACTGTCCGTCGTTGATTCCCTGATCTCCCGTATTGAACGGCGGCTGGTCCGACTGGAAAAAATGGAACGAGCCGACCGGCTCGGCAGGCGGGCCGTCTCCGGTATCGTTGAGTCCGAGCCAGTAGCCGCTGGTGATGAACTGGCGATGACGACCCGACACGAGCATGGACGAGGTCGAAGTCGTCTTGACCCACGCCTGCATGCTGAAGCGTTCCTGACCGATGAACGCGAGGACGTCGCCGGCGTTGACGAGCCCCGGCGACGGTGCGGAAAGATCGAGCGCGCCGCCCGAGATGCCGCCTGTCGTGGTGATCGAGGCATTGCCGCTCAGCGTGCCGTTGAAGCCGCTGACGGTCTCGAAGGCCGTGTTTCCGCCGGCACCGGTATCGAAGCTGTAGCGCGCGACGAGGTTCGCGTCGGCGCTCGAGGACGTGGCGAGGATGCAGGCGGCAGCAAGCGGCAGGATGGCGATGCGCATCGGATGGGACCTCCGGTGCGGCCCTCTACTCCCGTCCGCGGACTTCTGTCAAAACCCGCGCGGCCTCATCTGCGTCGCCGGCGCGATTTTTCGTGCGCGTGCGACGGCGGCGTGGCTGCCGTCACGCCGGCCGCGCTCTATTCGCTGCCTTTCGCCTGGAACCTTCCATCCGCATTGCGGCGGACTCCGGCCGTGGTGAAAACGCTCCCGCAGCAGGCACCCCCTCCGATCTGGCTGTGCGCGGAGCGGGAGCAACATTTCACTCGGGAGATGACTCCGCGCTCAGTTCTCGAAACAGATCAGCCGATGGCTCTCCGTGCACGGGGACGTCGCAACTCCCGAGAGCGACCACTCGTTGCTCACGCTCGGGTTTCCGGTGCCGGCTTCTCCTGACGTGCTCGCCCAGTCACTGCAAGTGTCCGGTCGCTGGAGGCCGACGGCATTCGATGCGGTCCACGCGAGGTCGCTGCCGGTGCTGTTGCCGAACTCGTCATAGTTGATGGCGACCCATGCGCCGACGATCGACATGAAGAACTTGCTGGTAAACGCCACCTCGCCGTTCGTGTTGCGGTACTGCTGATCGACGATCCGACTGATCGCACTCCCACCGCTCGTCGACAGCCACGCGACCCAGGTTCCGCCGAGTCCGGCGTTGGTGGCCAGCACGTTGCACTTGGTGTCGGCTCCGGCCAGCCCGCCGAGGTTGCCGGTGTACGACTGCGACGTCACGAAGACGAGCTTGTCGCGGCACGCTCCGGCGGCGCAAGCGCCGCTCGTACAATCCCCGTCGTCGTCGCAGCCTGCTCCGTACAAGCAGGTGGCGCCGCAGCTTCCGCCGCAGTCCGTTCCGGTCTCGTCGCCATCCTGAGTTCCGTTCGCACACGGATCGAGCGTCGTCGAAGTGGTCGTCGTCGAAGTGGTCGTGGTCGTCGTGGCGTCGCACAGATCGGTACAGCGACCGGTACCCACACCGCAGCACGAATCCACCACGCAGACCTGACCCGGCCCGCAGTCGGCGGGTGAGGTGCAAGCAGTCGCGACTCCGCAGAAAAAATTGTGAGCGCAGACGCCACACGTGTCCGTGGTCTGCAGCGTGTAGCAGTCCTGGACTTCATTGCAGAAATTGAACGGGCAGGTCAGCCCGGAACAGCTCGGCACGGTCGTGCTCGTCGTCGAAGTCGTGCTCGTACTGCTGGTACTCGTGCTGGTACTCGTGCTGGTAGTGGTACTGGACGTCGTCGTGGTACCGACCTCGCAGGTATTGTTCACGCAGGTCGCGCCGGGTCCGCAGACTCCGCATTGGATCGGCAGGCCGCAGCCGTTGTCGATCTCGCCGCACTGCGCGCCGAGCGCCGCGCAGTCCTGAGCGGCGCAGCACTTCCCGAACTTGTCCGCCGGGGACTGGCGAATGCAGCTTCCGCTGCGGCAGCTCTTGTGCACGTGGCACGAAGCCCCGTCCGGCTTGCCGCCGGCGCTTGCAACGCCAGCCGTCAGTACCGCCACAAAGCCTGCGAAGATGAATGCGACTACAGACTGTCTCTTCATGATGCCTTTTTACGGGATCTCCGAGCTTCTGTCGATCGTGCGTCGAAATGACGTGCGCCACATCTACACGCGTTGTTGCGTCCGCAACTCACAGTTCGTGTTCTGACCACACAGTTTCTGTTCGTCGGCTCCTCAGCTCTGCGAAAGAATCGTTGATCAGGTCGCGCTGAGCCGGGATTCGTGGCCGATAAGAATCACTCGCCGTCAAAATAAGCTTATTTGAATTCGGCCGGCCGCGATTCGCCATCAACGGGCGCTGCTGTGGCGTGTCCTGGCTTTACTGACTTCATTGCCCGTCGACCTCGTGCGATTCCAGGTAAAAGCCGGGAAGCCGTCGCATTCATTTCCGGCGCATCAGCCGATGCGTCAGGACGCGACACCGTCTGAAGACAGAGCTCGCCGCTGCCGGTCGCATCGCAGCGGATCGTCACGCGCGCGATCTCCCCATGGGCGAACGCCGTGAACGGCGCCGATCGACCCAACACACATTTGGACGGCGGCCGACGACCGGCTCTCGGCAGTCGTCGCTGGATTTTCGCGTTACCGGCCCAGGTAGAGGTCCGTGATGGTCCCCTCGCAGACTTCGGCCGCCATTCCGATGGTCTCGGACAGCGTCGGATGCGCGTGAATCGTCAGCGCGAGATCGGCTGCATCCGCGCCCATCTCGATGGCCAGCCCGATCTCGGCGACGAGCTCGCCGGCGTTCACGCCGACGACCGCGCCACCAAGCACGCGACGTGTCGCGGGATCGACGAGGAGCTTGGTCAAGCCTTCGTCGCGCGCCAACGACAGCGCGCGGCCGCTGGCTGCCCATGGAAACGACGCCTTCTCGAAAGCAATACCGTGCTTCTCCGCATCCACTTCCGTCAGTCCTACCCATGCAACTTCCGGATCCGTGTACGCCACCGACGGCACGACGCGAGCATCGAAGTGGCGCTTGCCGCCGGCGGCGACTTCCGCGGCAACCTTTCCTTCGTGCGAGGCCTTGTGAGCCAGCATCGGCGCGCCGGCGATGTCGCCGATCGCGAAGATGTGGCCTACGTTGGTGCGCATCTGTGAGTCCGTCGCGATGAAGCCGCGCTCGTCCACCACGACGCCGGCCTTTTCCGCATCGAGGAGCTTCCCGTTCGGCGAGCGTCCCACCGCAACCAGCACCTGGTCGAAGACCTGGGTCGAGCTGCCTTTCGCATCTTCGAGCGTGACGTCGAGCCCACCGCCGGTCGCGACGACAGACGCGACTTTCGTGTCGAGCAGGATGCGCTCGTAGCGAGCGCCGATGCGCCTGGCGAGCGGTGCGACGAGGTCGGCGTCGCAACCCGGCAGCAGCTGTCCGGTCAGCTCGACGACGCTTACCGTAGCGCCCAGCGCTTCGTATACGCAGGCCATCTCGAGGCCGATGATTCCGCCGCCGATCACCAGCAGGCGCCCGGTCGTTTCGCGAAGCTCGAGCGCGCCCGTCGAGTCCATGATGCGCGGATCTTCCGGCATCATCGGCAGCCGCACCGGCGAGGAGCCGGTCGCAATGATGCACTGGTCAAACGCGATGCGCTGCGTTCGGTCTTCGGCCACCACGTTGACCGTGTGTGGATCGGCGAACGTGGCGGCGCCTCGTACCACCCGGATCTTGCGACGGCGCGCGAGCATCGCAAGACCGCCTGTGAGCTTCGCGACCACGCCGTTCTTCCAGCCGCGCAGCTGCGCAAGGTCGATGCGCGGCGGATCGAACACGATGCCGTGCGCGCGCATCTCGCGCGTTTCCTCGATGACCCTGGCCGCGTGAAGCAGAGCCTTCGACGGAATGCAGCCCACGTTCAGGCACACACCGCCGAGAGTTTCGCCGCGGTCGACGAGCGTAACCGACAGGCCGAGATCGGCGGCGCGAAACGCCGCCGAGTAGCCGCCGGGGCCTGCGCCGAGGACGAGAATCTGCGTGCGGTTGTCGCCAGCGGGTGTCCCACCGGACTGCGCCGTCTTGTCCGCGACTGTCACGGCGGCGCCATCAATCCGGCCACGTCCGCGAGGGCGTGCGCGAGGAAGCCGACGAAACGTGCGCCGTCGGCGCCGTCGACGACGCGGTGGTCGTACGACAGGGAGAGCGGCAGCATCAGGCGCGGCACGAACGAGCCGTCTTTCCAGACGGGCTTCTGGACGGCCCGCGAGATGCCGAGCACGGCGACTTCCGGAGCGTTGATGATCGGCGTGAATGCCGTGCCGCCAATGCCGCCCAGATTCGAGACCGTGAAGCAGCCTCCCTGCATCTCCGCGGCCGACAGCTTGCCGGTGCGCGCCTTGCCCGACAGCTCACCGAGCGCGCGTGCCAGCTCGAAGACGTCCATGCGATCGGCATCGCGAATCACCGGCACCACCAGACCGTCGGGCGTGTCGGCCGCAAAACCCAGGTGACAGTACTTCTTGAGCACGAGATTCTGCCCGTTCGAGTCGAGCGACGCACCGAGCTTGGGATACGCCTTCAGTGCGAGCACACATGCGCGAAGCACGAACGCGAGAGACGTCAGGCCAATGCCTTCGCTGGCCGCGCGAAGCTTGAGCCATCGGCGAGCTTCCTCCAGCTCGGTGACGTCGGCGTCCTCGAACTGCGTCACGTGCGGCAGGTTCACCCAGCTCGCATGCAGCCGCGGTCCCGAGATGCGCTGGATTCGCGTCAGCGGAACGATCTCGACAGGGCCGAATTTCGTGAAATCCACGGCCGCTACGCGCGGCAAACCCGCGCCGCCCGGCGCGGCGGAAGCCGCATCGCCGCCACCGGTCAGCGCGGTCTTGACGAAGGCCTTCACGTCGTCGCTGGTCACGCGGCCCTTGCGGCCGCTGCCTCGCACACGTCCGAGATCGACTCCGAGCTCACGTGCGAACGCACGAACGGATGGGCTGGCGTGTGCTTTGGCGAATGCCGCTTCGTCGGTCGAAGAGGACGCAGGCGGCGGCGGCGCCGTCGTCGTTGCCGTCGACGCCGCGACGGTCGCAGATCCAGATGTGCGTTGCGCGCCGCCAGGCTTCGCGGCCCGCGCTGGCTTTTGCGCTTCCGCAGCTCCGCGCCCTCCCTCGTCCGCTTTCGGCATCTCTGCCGTTTCGACCGGTTCGGCCTTCGGCTTTTTGCGATCTTCGTCAACTGTTGGAGCTTCGGCGGATTCGACCGGTTCGACTTCGTTCGTGTCGCCGCCTTCGTCAGGTTCCGCTGCTTCGGCGGATCTGACGGGCTCGGCTTCGCCGGCACCGCCTTTCGGCTTCGCCTCCGCGGCAGCCTCAGGCTTCGCGCCTTCCGACGACGTGCCCGCGTCCGCGAGCGTTGCGAGCAGCCCCCCGGAGTTCACCTTGTCGCCCTTCGCGACGTGGAGCTCGGCGATCACTCCGGCGGACGGGGACGGGACGTCCATCGTCGCCTTGTCGGTTTCGAGCGTGACCAGCGGCGTGTCGACCTCGACGCGATCACCGGCTTTCACCATCACGTCGATGACGAGGACATCGTGAAAGTCGCCAAGGTCCGGGAAATGGATTTCGTTGGCAGGCATTGCGTCGCTCAATCGCAAAGCGGGTTGCGCTTTTTCGGGTCGATGCCGAGAGCTGCCATGGCCGAGGTGGCGACGGCCGGATCGATCTTGCCCAGCTCGGCGAGCTCGCGCAGCGCTGCCAGCACGAGGAATGCTCGATCCACCTCGAAGTGCCGCCGCAACTCGGCTCGCGCATCGCTTCGCCCGAATCCGTCGGTGCCGAGCGTCACGTACGGACTCGCCACCCATTTCCGGATCTGGTCGGGTACGGTGCGCATGTAGTCCGAAGCGGCGACGACGGGCGCCGGCCGGTCTTCGAACAGCTCGGCCACGTACGGCTCGCGCGGCTTCTCGTCGGGGTTCAGCAGGTTCCAGCGCTCGCATTCGAGCGCCTCGCGCCGCAGCTCGCTGAAGCTCGTAATCGACAGGACGTCGGCACTTACGTCGTAGTCCTCCTCGAGGATCTCCGCGGCGGCAAGCGCTTCGCGCAGGATCGTCCCGCTCCCGAGCAACGTGACGCGATTGCGGCCTTTCGTGCCGCTGCGTACCTGGTAACCGCCGCGAACGATGCCGCGCTCGGCGCCGACCGGCATCGCCGGCTGCGCGTAGTTCTCGTTCATGATCGTGAGGTAGTAGTAGACGCTCTCGCAGTCCACGTACATGCGGGTGAGGCCGTCGTGCAGGATCACGGCGAGCTCGTATGCGTAGGCGGGGTCGTAGGCGCGACAGTTCGGAACCGTGGTCGCGAGGAGCTGGCTGTGGCCGTCCTGATGCTGCAGCCCTTCGCCGGCGAGCGTGGTGCGTCCTGCAGTGGCGCCGAGCAAAAAGCCGCGCGAACGCATGTCGCCCGCCGCCCACAGAAAGTCGCCGATCCTCTGGAAGCCGAACATCGAATAGAAGATGAAGAACGGAATCATCGCGACGCGATGGTTTGCGGCCGACGTGGCGGCCGCGATCCACGAGCACACCGCGCCGGCTTCGGTGATGCCTTCTTCGAGAAGCTGCCCCTTCTTGTCCTCGCGGTAGGGCATGAGGTCGGTCGCATCCTCGGGCGTGTAGAGCTGGCCGACCGATGAATAGATGCCGATCTGGCGAAACAACCCTTCCATGCCGAACGTGCGCGCCTCGTCGGGAACGATCGGAACGATGTGCTTGCCGATGTTCGGATCCTTGAGCAGCGTCGAGAGCAGCCGCACGAACGCCATCGTCGTCGAGATCTGGCGTTCGCCTGTGCCGTCGAGCATCGACGAGAACGCCGTCAGCGGCGGGATCGCGAGCGGTTTTGGCGCGGAGTCGCGGGCCGGCAGATAGCCGCCCAGTGCTTCCCGCCTCGATCGCAGGTAGCGGATCTCCTCGCTGTCCTCGGCAGGTTTTCGAAAAGGAACGTTGACGAGGTCGTCGTCGCTCACCGGTATGTGAAAGCGGTCGCGCATCTCGCGCAGGGCTTCGGCGTCGAACTTCTTCTGCTGGTGAGCAACCATCTGGCCCTCGGCCGTCTTGCCGAGGCCGAATCCTTTGACCGTCTTGCACAGGATTACCGTCGGCCGCCCCTCGGTCTTCATCGCGTTGTCGTACGCGGCATAAACTTTCACGGCATCGTGACCGCCGCGGTTGAGCCGCCAGATGTCCACGTCGGACATGTTGGCCACCATTTCTTTCAATTCAGGATGCTTGCCGAAGAAATGCTCGCGCGTGTACGCACCACCGTTGGCCTTGTAGCTTTGGTATTCGCCGTCGACGGTTTCTTCCATCACGCGCTGGAGAGTGCCCTTCGTGTCGCGCGCAAGCAGCGGATCCCAGCGCGCGCCCCACACGACCTTGACCACATTCCAGCCCGCGCCGAGGAACGCAGCTTCGAGCTCCTGGATGATCTTGCCGTTGCCGCGGACAGGTCCGTCGAGCCTTTGCAGATTGCAGTTGATGACGAATATAAGGTTGTCGAGTTTCTCGCGCACCGGCATCGTCAGTGCGCCCATCGACTCCGGTTCGTCCATTTCGCCGTCGCCACAGAACGCCCAGACCTTGCGGTCTGACGGCTCGGTAAGGCCGCGGTGCTCGAGGTACCGGAGAAAACGCGCCTGATACATGGCCATGAGCGGGCCGAGTCCCATCGACACGGTCGCGAACTGCCAGAAGTCCGGCATCAGCCACGGGTGCGGATACGAGCTGAGCCCCTTGCCGCCGATCTCGCGACGAAAGTTGAGAAGCTGCTCCTCGCTGAGGCGCCCCTCGAGATACGCGCGCGCGTAGACGCCGGGCGATGAATGGCCCTGCATGAACACGAGATCGCCGGGCCTGTCCGCCGTAGCTGCACGCCAGAAATGATTGAAGCCAACTTCGTACATCGTCGCCGACGATGCGTAGCTGGCAAGATGACCGCCGTATTCCGTGGAGCGCCGGTTGGCCAGCACCACCATCGCCACCGCGTTCCACCGAAGGTACGCTTCGATGCGACGCTCGAGCGATCGATCTCCTGGGTAACGCGGCTCCTTGCCGACCGGGATCGTGTTGATGTACGCGGTGTTTGCCCGGTACGGAAGGTAGACGCCCGACCGGCGCGCGCGCTCGACGAGGCATTCGATCAGGTAATGCGCCCGCTGTGCACCGTCGGTGGCGAGAACGGAATCGAGTGAGTCGAGCCACTCGCGGGTTTCCTGCGGGTCAAGGTCGTCCACGGTGGCGACGGTAGCGCAGGTGTCCGCGACTGTGAACCTCGCCGTTGAACCCATTCGCGTCAGGTCGCTGCGAGCGTTTTCGTGCCTTGACGGCTGGAGGTGCCGTCAAGTGACATCTTTACTCAACCACCGTCCGGGCCATATAACGGCCGGGCGGAGGGACCATGCCTAAAGCCCAGTTCGCAACCGTTGCCTTTGCGATCGCCTTCACGGCCCAGTCTGCCGATGCAGTGATCGCGTTCGATGCAACGAAAATCCTCAACTCCGACTACACCGACCACGCTGCGCATACGCCGATCGTGGCCAGCGACGGTGCCGGTAGCTGGGCGGCCTTCTGGACGAGCCCGTCCGCCACGGCGTTCTTCTCCCGGTCCACCGACGACGGACTTACGTGGTCCGCCGCGGCAACGATGCCGGGAATCGCCGAGAGCGTCGCCGTCAGCAGCTCCGGGACGTGCATCACCGCCGCCTGTGATCCGGACATGATCGTGGTGCGTTCCGCCGACCACTGCGCGACATGGTCTGCGGCTACCCCTGTCTATTCATCGTTCTGGCACTCTTACGCTTCGATCGCCACGGATTCGGCCGGCAACTGGGTCGTGATGAGCCAGGGATACGACCAGTACACGCAAACGCACGAAGTCTTCTCGTCGCATTCGACGGACGACGGCCTCACCTGGTCGCCTCGCATGACGGTCTCGAGCACGAACAACGGGTCGAACGGCCCGGTGCAGCTCGCGACGGACGGCAACGGAACGTGGATGACTGTCTATATCAGCGCCCTCGGGGCAGTCGTCTCCACGTCGACCGACGTCGGCGCCACGTGGAGCGCGCCGGTGGTGATTCCGGTCGGCCCCTCGGATCTCATTTACGACGGTGCAGGCACGTGGATGATCGCCGGCGGTCTGTTCGACCTCGACATCTTCAACAGCGTCACGATACGCTCGACGGACGACGGTGCTTCGTGGAGCTCGCCGACTACGATCTTCCGAAACGAGCACAGTGGCACGCCGCGCTTGCGGTACCATGACGGCGTCTGGCAGGCCATCTGGACGCAGATCGCCGGCGGGAAATTGGGCAACGACGGCGATATCTACGGCTCGCGCTCGCTCGATGGCGGGCTTACGTGGACGGACGCGGCCGCGATCAACGTCAATGCGGCGAACGACGGCATGACGCAGACCCTCGTCGGCGTAGATTCCGCGCCAAGATTCGACTGCAGTCCCGTCGGAACGTGCGTGCTCGTCTGGGAGACGATTCTCGCGCCTGTTCCCGAGACCGACGTCTCGGACGCTGCATATGCGAGGTCTCACGACGACTGTCCGTCCTTGCCGGCGACGGGGTGTCACGTCTCGACAAACCCGGGTGTCTCCAGCATCAAGCTCCGCAATCCTGTCGGTCCGAAGGACAAGCTCAACTGGAAGTGGAGATCGGGAGAGCTGACGACGACGTCGGAGATCGGCAACCCGACGACGACGGCCGACTATGTCGTCTGCATGTACGACGATGTCGGCGGCACGATGCGAAACGTATTCGAGAGCGACGCGGCCGCCGCCGGCACCTGCAACGGCTCGCCGTGCTGGAAAGCGACGGAGCTCGGATACGTCTACAGCGACAAGGACGGCGGTAACGGCCCGGTGCGAAGCCTGAGCGTCGAAACCGGCGACGACGGCGAAGCGCGGATCGAAGTGCGTGCTTCGGGCGCGGCGCTATCTCCTCCGGTAATGCCGTTCGCGTTGAGCCCGTCGGTCATCGCGCAGGTGATCAACACCGAAAACGGCCAGTGCTGGGAGTCGTCGTTCTCCGACGCGACGAACACGAATACGCTGTTCAAGGCTCGCGCGGACTGACAGCCGCCCATCCCGCGATTGTCGCGCTCGGGTTGGTGAATGCGCAGCTCGCCGGATCCATCATCTCCGAGCTCCGCCAGACCGAACCCGACACAGCGGTTGAGCTGGTGACGCCGACTCTTCAGTTGAACGAACAATCCGTGACGAGCCCGTTCGCACCGTCATTGCCGTTGTTCACGAGCGAAGGGCCGCCCTGTCCGCCAGCGCCGGCTGAACCGCCACTGACGATATTCGAGGTGCAGTAGGTCGGAGATCCGACTGCCGCCGTGTAGATGCCGAAGGAGCTGCCGCCGCAGCCGCCACCCCCTCCGCCGCCTGGACCGCCGTCTCCGCCATCACCACCATTGCCGGCTGAGCTCGCGCAGAACAGCGCGCTCGTTCCTCCGCCGCCGCCGCTGCCGCCGGCTCCGCCGTGGCCTGCGCGCGCGCCGACGCCGCCGCTGCCGCCCGCGCCGCCATAGATGATGTTGTCCTGCAAGACCGGCGCAGTGCCGCCGCTGACGAACAAGCCGAAACTGCCGCCACCGCCGCCGCCACCGGTGCCGCCGCCGCCGCCGCAACCACCCGAACCACCTCCACCACCGTGACCGCCGAGACGATCCTTGTGCTGCGTGCAGCTCGCGCAGAATGATCCGCCACCGCCACCACCGCCGCCGCCGCCGCGACCGTTCGTGCCTGCCGCACCGGACGAAGCCGAGCCGGAAATCCAATGTCCGTCGATCACCGTGCCCGCCGCAGCGCTGCAGCCGCTTCCCGCGCTACCGGCCGCGCCGGCCGCGCCCGAAATTCCCGTTACACCTTCGGTCGACCCTGACGGCACGTAACACAGGCTTCCGTTCGTCTCGTCCAAGGTGGAGTCGTCGCCCGCGTCACCGCCTGCTCCGCCAGTATTCGCGCCCGTCGCGCCGTCATGAGCACTCAGCTCAGTGAACGAGTTGCTGGTCGGACACGTGTTTCCTCCGCCGTTGCCGCCGCTGACGTCCGTAGCCCCGCAGGTCAGGACGCCACCATTCGCGAGCTGTCGATTGTTCGTCGCATCGCAAGGGCCTGATCCGCTCGTGATGAACGCATCGTAGCCCGACGGGTTGGCCAGCCGGCCCTCGCCCGGAACGCCGTCAGAACCATCGTTTGCTGCGCTGGCTGCCGCACCGGGAGCGCCCGACCCGGCGTAAATGACATTGTCCGTGATCGACAGCTGGCTGCTCGAGCCGTTGACGTAGACGGCGTAGCTGTTGGCGCCGGCAGTGGTGGCGGTGGCACCATGGATCGCGAACCCGGTGACGTCGGTCGCGGTGGAGATTCCGATCGCGCTCACGGCTGCGCGATGACCGGCGCCACTGGTGCCGTACAGCACCGACCGCTGCGACGACGGCGTCCAGGTCGCAGTATCGTACCCGCCGAGAAGGTCGATTCCCGCGACGACGGCTACGTCCTCGAAGTATGCATCTGCGGAAACGTACACGCGCAGCCTGGCGTCGGCGATAGCCTGGGAAAGGCCGAAGGTGACGGAAGCGCAAGGAGTCGCCTGCGGTCCGCAGCTCGCATCATCGGCGCCACTGGCCGCGTCGACATAGACGGCGTCGGGATCTTCGTTGTCCGGACCTGTCCCGTCGACCACCGCTTTGTGCTTCGCGAAGAAAGCCTCACCGTCGTTCTTGGTAATCTCCGCCGGAAGGAAGACGGTCTCGTAGCACGTCTGTGTCCCATGCAGCTGAACGACCACCGACGTCGCAGCCTCGAAGAAGCGCGTCGTGCCCACCGGGTCTGGCATCGGAAGGTTCGTCCCACGTCCCTTTGCCGCCAGCATCGATGAACCGGCCGTCCCGCCTACAAGCTGCAGCAAGGTGATTCCGTCGCTGGAGCCGAATTTGTCCTTGTAGAGGAAGCCGTTCGAGACCGCCTTCCAACGCTCGGCATGCGGGCCCACCTGACTTTGGAGTACCAGATCGCCATCGTCGTAGATGCATAGCGCGAAGCTCTCGGTCGTCGTCGGGTCACCGAACTCGGCAGGGTCGATCGCCAGCCCCGCTACCTGCTTCCATTTCAGTTTGTTCTTCACGCCGGCCGTGTCGCCCGGTTTGGTCTTCAAACCGAGCGTCGCTTTGGCGTCGGCTCCCGAGGCCGCGCAGTCCGTCGCCGCAGACGCAGGACAGGCGGCGGGCGGTGGCGTACACGGATCATCCGCAATGACACCGTCGCAATCGTCGTCGACATCGTCGCAGATCTCCGCGGACGGTGTGCCGGGGACGGCACTGCATTGCAGGCCGGTCCCGTTCGCGCTGCAGACAAGCGACCCACTCGATTGGCAGGCGCCAACGCCGGCGCTGCAAGCTTGTCCCTTCCCGGCGAAGTTCTCGTCGACGAGACCGTCGCAATCGTCGTCGACGTCGTTGCAGAGCTCCGCGGACGGTGTGCCGGGAACCGCACTGCACTGCAGGCTGGTCCCGTTCGCGCTGCAGACAAGTGAGCCACTGGATTGGCAGGCGCCGACGCCGGCGCTGCAAGCTTGTCCTTTCCCGGGGAAGTCCTCGTCGACAAGACTGTCGCAATCGTCGTCGATGTCGTTGCAGAGCTCCGCGGACGGTGTGCCGCCGGGGACGACGAGATTGCATTGCAGTCCGGTCCCATCCGCTGTGCAGCCAAATGAACCACTGGATTGGCAGGCACCGACGCCGGCGGTGCAAGCTTGTCCCTTCTCGGGGAAGTCCTCGTCGGCGACACCGTCGCAATCGTCGTCGACGTCGTTGCAAAGCTCCGGCTGGCAGCTTTGCGCATCGGCTACGAAGGTCGACTGCTGCAGCATCAGTGCAAGGATGGAGGATCCCAGAAAAGCAATGCGAAATGTCCTCATGGTCACCATCCGGCGGCGGCGTTGGCTGCGTTGAAAGTCGCGTAGCCTACATATCCGCGTCAGCGACCCGCAAGGCGAAAACCACCCCCGTATGGTTCGAAATCAACGGAGACCGATCAACATTGCTCGAAAACAACCGGAATGCCGCGCTGCGAACGGTCGAAGCAGCCAATTCTGAGCGGCGATGGGAACCGGCGACCCGGCACACGGTCTTCGCGAGCTGGAGAGAATCGGGCGGTGGCGTACTCGCGCGAAGTGAAGTGACGGAAAATCGGTTTCCGTGTCATCGTCGCGCGCACCGCGCGCGACAACCTCGCCCCGTCAAAGAGTTCTCATTCGCAAACCACAGACCCGGAGCAGCTGTCGAGGATGCCCGACCCCGTACACTCGCAAGGAGTTGAGCTCGCCTGCCCGCTGCAGCACGCCGCGGCGAGGTTGTCGTGACAGTACGGCGCACCGAAGATTCCACCGAAGCTGCCGCTGCTCGTCTCGCCAGCGGCGATGCAGCTCGGAACACAGGTGCCGGATCCGGAGCACGAGTCGAAAATGCCGGACCCCGTGCAATCGCAAGAGGATGCGCTCGACTCCCCGCTGCAGCACGCCGCGGCAAGACCATTGAGACAGTACTGCGCACCGAAGATGCCACCGAAGCTGCCGCTGCTGGTTTCGCCGTCGGCGATGCAGGTCGGGAGACAGGTGCCGGATCCGGAGCACGAGTCGAAGATTCCGGACCCCGTACAATCACAAGCGGATGCGCTCGACTCCCCGCTGCAGCACGCCGCGGCAAGACTATCGATACAGTTCTGCGCACCGAAGATGCCACCGAAGCTGCCGCTGCTGGTTTCGCCGTCGGCGATGCAGGTCGGGGCGAGCGAAGTGCTCGTGCTGCTGGTCGTGGTGCTTGTGCTGCTGGTTGTGGTGGTCGTCGTCATGGCGACGCAGATGTTGTCGGTACACTGGCTGCTGACGTCGCAGGGACCGCAATCGATCGGGATGCCGCAACCATTGGCGACGGATCCGCACTGTGCACCGAGACCAGCACAGGTATTCGGTGTGCAGCAGACGCCGAACTTGTCGGTCGGAACCAGCGTTACGCAGAGGCGACTGGCGCAGCTACGGCTGACATGGCACTGAGCACCGTCTGGCTTGCCGCCAGCTACTGCGGTGCCCGAAAAAGCGAGAATGATGGCGAGAACGCCCGCGAGAATGGTCTGCATGACGTACTCCCCTCTGGAATGAAACGATGCCGGCAGGAAATTGCCGTTCGTCCGTCTTGTGGGGTTCGGGGCTGAGTAAGTCAATTCAGCACTGGCGAGCGGGTACAGCCCTGCGCCGGAATCGATTCCTGCACATCGTCATCGCGGGCGATTGCCGAGCCCGCGTCGCATCGAAATTGCCCGTCGGATCAATTCCAGGTGCTGACTTGAGTGTTGCACCCGCTACAACTGGTCACCCAGCTGACACTGCTGCCATGGTAGTCCCAGCAATAGCCGGGGTTGATGTTGTACGGATTGGAGTAGTCGGGGATGCTCGTCACTTCAGGAGCGCTGCCCGAAGCGGATCGGTTCCTCGAGGGAAGCGGCTACAACCTGTCCCGGAGTCGTTGATGCGAGAGTTGGGGCCTCTTGGTTACCGATGGTCTGCTGACTGAGTGAGAACTCTGGCCCAACGTATTCGGGAGTCGTAATCTCCGCTGCATATGAGGCCGCAGCGGAGATTGCGAGCACGAGCGTTTGAAGTAGCCCCAGGCCTCTTTTCAACGTTCTGTCTTCAGCGCGTAGTACACGTGTTTGATGTCCCAAACGGATCAGTGATTGTCGCGTCGACGTTCGTCGACGTGCCGCTTGCGTGACAGACAAACGTCGTGCGCGTGATCGCGAGCTCTGTCTGTGCGGACAACCGAACGGAAGATGCGTGCCGTCGCCGTACGGAGGGCAGTTGGTCGCTATGAGCACGGTTCGGCGTCTCGTCTCTGTCAGCGTGCCGGATTGCGCGCCGTGACGATCCACGCCGCGCCGTCGATCATCACTGACCGATCGCCGGGGCGGCCCGCGAAGGCGGCACGAACCGCGGCCGAGGCGCGGGCGCGGATGTCGTCGGGCTGATCAGCAAGCGCGCGCGACAGCGGTCCAACCTTGAACGCTATCTCCACGGCGTCGTCGATCGCCGCGTCCCGCGTCGCGCCCTTGCCGAACGGGATGGAAGCATCAAAGGGCGCGATAGCGATATCGCTGAAGCCGGCCGCCGTCAGGATGCGCGCCACGCGCCCCCGGTCGCCGAACGAGAATGGGCCGGGCGCTTCGGAATCGGGCGGCGCGGCCGGCGCGACGATGCGCTTGATCGCGCCCATCGGCAGGCGCACCCAATCGTTCTCGGCCGCGCCGCGCCAGCAGACGAAAGCGACCCGCCCGCCCGGCTGCAGCGCGCGGCGCATATGTGCGAACGCCGCTGTGGGATCGTCGAAGAACATCACCCCGAAACGCGAGAACAGGATGTCGAACGCGCCCTCGGGTAGCGCGGCGCTGCCGGCGTCGGCCACCCGGAACTGCGCCGGCGTATTCTGTGGCGTAAGCGCGCGCGCTCGGCCGATCAGCGGTTCGGATATGTCCACGCCCAGCACGTGGCCCCCCGCGCCGACGCGGGCGGCCAGAGCCAGACTCGATGCGCCCGCGCCGCAGCCGACATCCAGCACGCGCTCGCCCGTCGCCGGCGCCGCGGCTTCGATCGCGGCCTGGCCGAATACCGCCAGCATGGCGTCGAGACGGGCCTGGTACGCGACCCAGCGCTCCCCGCTTTGGCCGTTCCAGTCGGCGACCTGATCGGAATTTTTCTCTGCCATGCCATCTCCTTGGTCTGATTTGCCAGGGCGGCGTCCTCGCACTCTCACTGCGGAAGCATCGCCGGCCATGAGGTACGCTCTGCACCATTGGACAGGCTCCGTTCGAACGGAACGAGTGGGCTCGTCTCCGTGATCGTCGGGTCGATCCTGAACCAGATCGCGTACAGCGCCGGCAGGAAAACCAGCGTGAGAATCGTCCCGGCAAATGTTCCACCGATCAGCGTATACGCGAGCGTTCCCCAGAAGACCGAGTGCGTCAGCGGAATGAACGCCAGCATGGCGGCGAGCGCCGTCAGGATGACCGGCCGCGCGCGCTGGATGGTGGCTTCGACGACGGCATCGAAGGGCGCCAGCTGGTCTTCCTCGTTGGTGCGGATCTGGCCGATCAGGATCAGCGTGTTGCGCATGAGGATTCCCGCAAGCGCAATCAGACCGATCAGCGCGTTGAACCCGAACGGCTGATGGAACAGCAGCAAGGTCGGGACGACCCCGACGAGGCCGAGCGGTGCGCTCGCGAACACCATTGCCATCGCGGAGATCGACCGGACCTGGAAGATGATCGTGATGAGCGTGAGAGCGATCATGATGGGGAACAGCGGAGCGATCGCACGATTGGCCTTGCCGGACTCCTCGGTGGCGCCGCCCTCCTCGATTCGGTAGCCCGCCGGCAGACTCGCGACGACGGGCTGGAGCGCTTTTCGGACGGCCGCGGACACGTCCGGCGGTTGCAAGCCGTCGGCAATGTCTCCACGCACCGTCACCGTCGGTGTGCGATCGCGGCGACGCAGCACGGGATCTTCCATGCGGATCTCCACCTTTCCGATCTGCGACAGTGGAATCCGCTGGCCTGCACTTCCCACCAACGTGAAATCGGTGATGCGGCTCGGATCGAGCCGCGCGTCGCCCGCAGAGCGGCCAATGACCTGCACCGAGCGGATGTCTTCGCGGACCTCGGTGATCGGGATGCCGCTCAGCAGGAACTGAAGTTGCTGCGCAACGTCGCTCGTCGTGAGGCCGATCGTTTGCAGCCTGTCCTGCTCGAGCGAGAAATGAAGCGTGGGCACGCGATCGCCCCAATCGGTGTTGACGGTCCTCATATCCGGCTCGGCCTGCATCGTGGCACGGACCTGCGCCGCAATGTCGCGGAGCTTGTCGGGCTCAGGCCCCATGACGCGAAAGGCGACGGGGAACGGCGAGGGCGGACCGAACACGAGCTGGGTAGCGCGCACGCGGGCTTCCGGCGCCAGGCCGGAGGCCACCGCCTGACGCAACTTCCGCTTGAGCGCGTCGCGCGATTCTTCGCTCTTCGTCAAGACGACGATCTTCGCGAACGAGGGATCGGGCAGCTCGGGAGCCATGGGGATGTAGAATCGCGGCGCACCCTGTCCCACATAGGCGGTCACGATCGCCGCTTCCGGCTGCTCGGCCAGCCACGACTCGACCTTGGCGCTGGCGGCACTGGTCTGCTCGATCGACGTGCCATACGGCATCTGCACTTCGATGAGCACCTCGGGCCGATCGGAATTCGGAAAGAACTGCTGCTTGACGACTCCCATGCCGAGGAGCGCGACGGCGAATACGCCGATCACGCTCCCTGCGGCGAGCCATTTGCGGCGAATGACGATACCAAGCACCCGGCGAAAACGGTTGTACAGAGGCGTGGCGTAGATCGCGCCGTGCCCGCCCTTTGGCTTCGCGACGTCCGGAAGCAGCTTCACTCCGAGAAAAGGCGTGAACACGACCGCAACGATCCAGGATGCGATCAGCGCGATTCCTACGATCCAGAACATGTTGCTGGTGTATTCGCCGGCGCTCGATTTGGAGAAGCCGTTCGGCGTGAAGCCGATCGCGGTCACGAGGGTCCCGGCAAGCATGGGCGCGGCGGTATGGCTCCAGGCATAGGCTGCCGCGTGCGTGCGCTCGTGGCCTTCCTCCATCTTCACGACCATCATCTCGATCGCAATGATCGCATCGTCGACCAGCAGCCCGAGCGCCAGGATGAGCGACCCGAGCGTAATGCGATCGAAGTCCTTACCGGTCGCCGCCATCACGACGAACACCGCGGCTAGCGTCAGAGGTACGGCCGCCGCGACGACCATCCCGGCGCGCCATCCCATGCTGAGAAAGCCCACCAGAATCACCACGGCGAGCGCAACGAAGAACTTGATCATGAACTCGTCGACGGCCGAGCGGATGTTGACGGACTGGTCGGTGACCTTCGACAGGCCCATGCCGAGCGGCATCTCCGCATTGATCGCCGCCGCTTCGGTCTCGAGCGCTTTGCCGAGGTCGAGCCCGTTCCAGCCTTCGCGCATGATCACGCCGAGCAGCAAGGTCGGTTCGCCGTTGTTGCGGATCAGGAGAGTCGCCGGATCTTCGTAGCCGCGTGTCACTGTGGCGATGTCGGAGAGCTTGAGCGTACGGCCCTGCGCGGCGACGGGCGTACTCCGGATCGCATCGAGGTCGGCGATTGGTCCGTCAAGCCGGATGAAGACCTGCGGACCGTTGGCTTCGAACGAACCCGCCGGCGTGATCTCGTTGCGGCCGTTCAGTGCGGCAAAGATCTCCCGAGGCGACACGCCGAGGGTGGCGAGGCGATCATGGGAGAATTCGACGAAGATCTTTTCGGCCTGCTCGCCGATGATATTGACCTTCTTGACACCCGGTACGTGAAGAAGCCGTTGGCGTAAGACCTCGGCATCGCGAACGAGGAACCGATGAGGCTCTCCGCGCGCCTTCAGCGCATAGAGCGCGAAGTTCACGTCCGAATATTCGTCGTTCACGATCGGACCGATCACGCCCTGCGGCAGGTTGTGGGCTTCGTCTCCGAGCTTCTTGCGTGCCTGATAGAATTCTTCCGCAACTTCGGCCGGTGGGGTGCTGTCGAGCAGGATCACCGTGGAGAAGGCCAGTCCCGGCCGCGAGAATGTTTCGGTCCGGTCGTACCAGCGGAGCTCCTGCATCCGCTTCTCCAGCTTCTCGGCGACCAGCGCTTCCATCTCCTTTGCCGTGGCTCCCGGCCACGCCGTGACGACGGTCATCTGCTTGATCGTGAAGGCAGGATCTTCCGCCCGCCCGAGCCTGAAAAAGGCCACGACGCCCGCGATGGCGATCGCGACGAGCAGAAAAAGAGTGACCGAGCGCTCTCGTACGGCGAGAGCGGAGAGATTGAAGCTGCTCATGGCTCTGCGGTCCTGCTACCCGCCAGTCGCACGGACTCGCCTTCGTGCAGCAGATGTACGCCGAGCGCGACGATGCGGTCGCCCGCCGCGAGCTCGCCGACAACCGCGGCCGCTTCCGCGCCGAGTTGAGAGACTTCGACCGCACGCCAGGTGACGCGAGGCGTTTCGCCGTCGATCCGCCACACGCCGGGACCATTGCCCGCATCGAAAATCGCGCCGATCGGGACCCGTAGTGTCGCCGTGGACGTGATGGACGGAATCTGGACCGACACGGTCGAGCCGAGCGGCGCCTCTGCCAGACTCGCGCCCAGTACATACCGTGCCTCGAACGTCCGGGTCTTTGCGTTTGCGGCATCCGACAACTGGCGAAGTTGCGCAGAGCCCGCCCGCTCGCCCCCATACAGCGTCGCCCGGCCTATCGATCCGATTGCCGGACGAACCGTTTCGGGCAGATCGATGACCGCTTCGCGTTGCCCGGCATGCGCGATACGCACGACGACCTGTCCGGCGCCCACGACCTGTCCCGGCTCCGCCATGGCCTCCACCACTACGCCGTCGGCATCGGCAAGCAGAACAGCGTAGCCGGTTTCGTTGCGCGCGACGTCGGCGTAAGCGCTGGCCGCATTGAGCTCGGCTTTTGCCGACTTGGCGGCAGCCTCGGCTTTGTCGTAGGTCGATGCGGAAACCGCGCCCGCTGAGACAAGAGCGTGGTAACGTGCCTCGTCTTGTGCAGTCTGGTGCGCGCGCGCCGTTGCGGCGGCAACGGCCTCGTCGCGTGCGCGCGAAGCCAGTTTCAGATCCGCCGGGTCGATACGCATGAGCGGCTGGCCGCGTGTCACGGTCTGACCGGTGTCGACGAGTCGTTCGAGGATCTTTCCGGGCACGCGAAAGCCGAGGTCGCTTTGCACCCGCGCCGCGACGATTCCCGTGAATGAACGCTCCGTCTGGACGGCAGCCTCCACGGTCGCGACCCGAACCAGGGCGTCCTGCGTCCGCGGATCCTCGGACGAGTTTGCTTGCGTGCACGCGGCGACGGCGAACGGCAGCAGAGACGCAGCTGCGAGGAACGAGCGATTAGCGTGCTGAAGCATGGAGGCCTCCGTCGGCTGGTTGTCGCGGCGAAGTTTCGGGAATGAAGATTTCATGCGTTGCCTTTGCCGTGGCAGACGGCATGTCTGTCGGTGCACACCATCCGCCGCCGAGCGCACGGAACGAGGCGACCGCGGCTCGTGCGCAGTCGGCGCGAGTCTTTGCCAGCTCGTCCTGGGCGACGAGAAGGAGGCGGTCCGCGTCCAGCACGTCGGTCAGGGTGATGACGCCGCCTCGATACGCGGTCTCGGCCGTGTCGCGCGCCCGCTGAAGCGCAACTACCTCATTCGCGAGCTCGCGCCTGCGGCTCTCCGATTGAACGAGCAGCATGAATGCGTTCTCGACGTCTTCGGCGGCCCGAAGAATCGAGTTTCGAAAACGAGCCAGTGCTTCTGCTTCGGCGCCGCGCGCCGCGGCGACCTCGCTGTGGATCTTGCCGAAGTCGAAGAGCCGCCAGCGCAGCCCAGCGACGCCCTGCGGCTGAAACGTCGCCGATCGGAACAGATGATTGATGTCGACACTCTCGAATCCGAGCAGGCCGGCGATCGATATCTTTGGGTAATACTCTCCGAGCGCGGCGCCTATCTGTGCGCTCGATGCCGCGAGCAGGCGTTCGGCGGCGATCACGTCCGGGCGACGGCGCAGAACATCGATGGGCTCGTCGCCGCGGGGAATGTCCGGGATTGCCGGAATCGCAGCCGCGCGCGCCAGCTCTGCCGCGTGAGTGCCTGGTTGATCGGCCATCAGTACGTCCAGCCGGTTGAGCTCGGCTTCGAGGCCGGCGACGAGCAGCGGGACCGTGCCTCGCGCCTGCGCGAGAAGCGCTTCGGTTTGTGCCACCTCGAGATCGCTGGCGTCCCCGTGCGCGAACCGAAGCCGGACGAGCGCGAGCAGGTGCTCGTCGGTTGCGATCTGTTCGCGAGCGAACGTGAGTCGCGCCTGAAAGCCGCGAACAAGGAAATACGCGTCCGCCGCTTCCGCTGCGACGGTGATCCGGGTGCCGACACCCGCTGCCTCCGCGGCCTCCGCTTCCGCTCTGGCGGCCTGGGCACCGCGTCTGAGGCCGCCGAAAAGATCGATCTCCCAGCTCGCGCCCACGCCGATGTCGTAGAGCGTGATGCTGCGATCGAAGGCTGGCGATTGGCTGGCGATCGCACCGGTCGGACTCTCGAGGGACTGACGAATGGGCGCGACCTGGACGGCCGCATCCGCAGTCGGCAGAAGTGCCGCGCCGGCTCCTCGTGCTGCTGCCCGCGCCTGATCGACGCGTGCGAGTGCAGCCGCGAGGTCGAGATTCTGTTCGAGCGTGCGCTCGACGATGCTCGTCAGCGCCGGGTCGCCGAAGCCGATCCACCAGCGATCGAGCGGCGGGGCGGGTGCCGCCGCGCTCCGCGCATCAATCGCAGCCGCGTTGTGAAAGCTGCCGAGGGCCAAGGGAACGGGATGATAGTCGGGACCGACTGCGCAACTCGCAAGAGTGGTGGCGCACGAGATCCACAGCAACGCGCATGCGGTCTGAACAATTGCAGGCCTCATTGTGAGTGCCGCCGTAGCCAGCTGCTCACCACGAGCTCGCGTAGCGGGCCATCGCTGGGCGATCGAGCAATGCTCCATGGTGGGCTTTATATGATGCGTATCATTCCAAAGCAAGCATAAACGCGAGAAACCCTAGTCCTTGACTGAAAAAGGCATGACGGATAACATCTCATTCGTGCGTTATAGCGAGAGCCATAAGGAAAAGACGCGACTTCTCGTGCTCGGAGAAGCGGCCGCTGCGATCCGGGCGAAGGGGGTAGAGCGGGTCAGCGTGGCGGAGGTGATGGCCGCCGCCGGTCTCACGCACGGCGGTTTCTACGCGCACTTCGAATCGAAAGACGACCTGGTCGCGCAGGCGATCACGCACATGTTCGACGTCATGCACGGCCGCTTCCTGAGCCTGACGGAGGGGCGCGAGCCCGCGGCGGCGATCGCGAACTACGTGGATTCCTATCTCGGGGCGTCGCACCGCCTCGACCCCGCGGACGGCTGCCCCGTTGCAACACTTTCGGGCGACTTGCCGAACATGCCCGAACGTGCGCGCGAGCGCTTTACCGACGGAACCGAGCGTTGGGCCGCAGCGCTTGCGAAGCTCGCGAAGAAACTCGGTGTAAAAGATGCGGACGCGGTCGCCTGGTCGGCGATCGCCGAGATGGCCGGCGCGATTGCACTGTCGCGCACCGTCTCCGACGCGCGTGCGGCGGCGATTCTCCGCAACTCACGTGCAAACGTGAAAGCGCGATTTGGTCTCGCCGCACGCTGACGAAACGGAGGAGCGGCAGTGGTGCGGCTTAGCAGAGAAGGTTGTTCGGGCTGACCGACCGATGAGCGCGGCGCTGGCGAGAACTCTGCTTCGCCGGCTTCGCGAACTGCAGAGAATCCGGCGCTGAAAGTGAAGTGGCGGAGGGGGCGAGATTCGAACTCGCGGGCCCTTGCGGGCCGCCGGTTTTCAAGACCGGTGCCTTAAACCGGGCTCGGCCACCCCTCCGTCGATCGTGCAGGATTCGAAGCTCCTGCCGAATCTCCTGCCATTGATGCTCGGTATCGTCGCGCGACAGCGACCATCTCGCGCCTACCGGCCGCGAAGACTATGGCGGCTCTCGATCAAAGGCCACTTCGGGAGGGGTGACGCGCGTGTGGCTCTGAACAATCAGCGCGGATACATTCGCGGCCTCGCCAGCGCGCGCAATCACGAATCGGAGCAGACCCGCATGACCCAGACCTGGACCCTCTACACGATGCAGAACAGTCCGTACTCGGACAAGATTCGCGCGTTCCTCAAGTACAAGAAGCTGCCCGTGCAGGAGTTTCTCGAGAACGCGGAGACGCGTTTCTCCGTGCTGCAGGCGCGCACAGGAAAGACGATGGTGCCGGTCGTCATCACGCCTTCGGACGAGGCGATGAACGATTCGACGGCCATTGCCGCGCACGTCGAATCGATCGCCGCAGATCCGCCGACGCGCTGGAAGGATCCAGAAACCGATACGGTCGCGATGCTGCTCGAAGACTATGCCGACGAATGGCTGGTGCGCATCATGCTCACGTCGCGCTGGTATCATCCCGCCGATGCGGCGCAGAACGCGGCGATCATTGCATGCGGAATGACGCATGGAGTTCCGGGGCTCGACTTCCAGCGCGCGGCGCGCGAGTTCCCTCCCGGCATCATCTCGACGCTGCCGAAGATGGGCGCAACGCCGGAGAATGCGGAAGGCTGGTACGCGATGCTTCCGCGCATTCTCGGTGCGTTCGCTCGCGCGCTGTCGCGCTCGCTGTTTCTGACCGGAGCGGCGCCGCACCAGGCGGACTTCGCGTTTTACGGCCAGCTCAACCAGATCCGGCGCGATCCGACCGGCAGCGGATGGATCTCGGCAGCACCCGAGCCGGTACGCGATTGGCTCGACCGGATGGAAGCCGTTTTCACCGGAAATCTGACGCCGGCGTCGTGCGCGCTCGACGACCTCGACACGCTCGATGAGCTCGTCGAGGAAATGTCGTCGACGTACCTGCGGATGCAGGTGGCCAACGCACTGGCGGTCGATGCCGGGGAGAAGATCGTGCGGATGACGTTGCGCGACGGATTCGAGTTCGCAACGGCGCCGGCGAAATACAACGCGAAGCTACTGGCGGCGAACCTCGCGACGCTCGAGAAGCTTTACTCGCGAAGCCTTACGCTTCCGTCCGTCGTCGGAACTCCGATCCTGCGCGAGCTGGCACCGCTCGCAGCGGCAGGCTCGGCGCTTCTCGAGAAGGCGCCGTCACTGCGCGCGGCGCTCTAGGAAATCAGGGACAGACACCGATTTTGAAAAATCGGTGTCTGTCCCTGATTTATTACTTGAACGACAGAGCGTGCTTGGCGAGCGCGTCCATCTCGGCGGGAGAGAGCTTGTCCGCATAGGACTTCATCACGAGCTTGTCGCTGTCCTTGGCCTTGACGCCGTTCTTCATCGATTCGAGGGCCTTGGCTTCGGTCAGCTCGGCTTTGACCTCGGCGCTGGTCAGGTCTTTCACCTTTGCCTTCTCACCCGCCTTGGTCTTGCCCTTGCCGTCGGGGCCGTGACACGACTGGCAATTCGCCTTCCAGAGCTTGGCAGCATCGGGAGCGGCAGCTGTGTCGGCTGCGCGCGCCGGCGGCGCGAGCAGCAGAACCGACAGCAGCGAAGCTGCCGCAATCGCCGAGAACAACAATCCCGCGTCAGTACTCGAATTCGGCCGACGTGAAGACAACGTGCGCATGATAGTCATAGTTTCCTCCTGCAAAGGCTTCGTCGTTGCTGGAATCGCTCTAGCCGCCGGCGATCTTCGTGTGCTCGCTCACCTTGCGCGTAACGCGACCCGCCGCGGTATTCTGCGTGAGACATTGCGTTGTAGCGAATCTCCGCCTCCTTGCGTGAGGCGTCTCGTCCCGACCGGCCATTTCGAAATGGGACAAATCCCGGAGGTCTCTGTCTGGGGTGGATGCGGCCACTAGCCCATGCCCCCGGTCTCCGTGAGAAGCCTGTCTGCCGGAAACCTCTGCGACAGCGCTCGGTGGAGCAGACCGCACGAGTCCACAGGTCAGCGAGAAACCCGAGCTTGTCTGCGATCGCGGGACAGGAATGGCGGGCGCGGCCGTCAGTAGTCGAGCTCAACACTCGTCGTGACGATGTGAGCCGAGTAGTTGTACTGCCCTCCCGCAAAAGCCTCGTCGTTGTCGAAGAAGCCGTATCCCACCCCGACGCGCGTGTGGTCGTTGAAACGGCGGGCCAGCTGCAGGTGCACGCCGTTCTCTTCGAACCGCGATCCGTACGCAACGGTCGAGGCCGAGACGTCGTGGTAGTTATCGGCCGACGTCCACGTGTAGAGGAACTCGGCGTCGGTGTTCGCGTCGATGGCGACTCCCGAGGCGAAATTCGCCATCACGTAGTCGTTGTCGAAGCTGTGAAGGAAACCGGCCACGGGCGTGTCGTAGTTGTCGGCGGCCGTGTCGACGGTGCTGTGCACGTAGTTGACGCCGGTGCGCGTCCACCACCAGTTCACCGGGTTCCACGTCGCCGTTGCCCCAAGCACGTGGCTCCGCGTGTCCGCGCTCTCCTTGCGGTCCAGGAACTCGGCCCCGGTATCGATCGTGGAGTCCATGTAGTCGTAGCGCACGACGAGGTTGACATCGTGCGGCAGTCGCAGCGTCGTCCTCACGTTCACGTCGTGCGTAACGAAGGTCTGCCTGTCGATGTAAGCAGGATAGCGGTTGTCGCTCGTCGGCTCGTTGGATGTGCTGTCGATGTCGTGCCGGTAGTCGTAGTGGTTCTTGCCGTAATAGTACTCCGACGAAATGCTCATCCAGTGGATCGGATAGTAGTGCGCCCCGACCGCGTATTTCTGGCGAAGCCTTTTGATGTCGGTGGAGCGCTCCAGGCCGAGCACCGGGGCCGCCGGGTCGCTCTCGGCTTCGTAGAGATCGCTGTCGTTCTGCTCCCACTGCCCTCGGGTGTAGAGCACCACGTTCTCGATGCCCTTGTACCTGGCCTCGATGTCCTCGGCGTACGAGATCTGGTTCTGAGTGCTGAACCCGGCGACATCCTCGAGAGCGGTCGTGTGCGTCGGGCCGCTACCCACGCTCGATTCCACGAACTCGGAGTGCGCGTCCAGGTTCTCCCCACGGATCCGCAGCGCCGTCAGCACCTGAACGTCCTTGAACGGATTCGCAGACACCGAGACATTGCCGACGTGCTCCTTCATGCGGCTGCTTCCGTCGAGGTCGAAGTAGCCCTCGTCGCGTTGCTGCCGGTTCGGGGAGAACAGGCTGAACGACGGATTGAACGTGGCGCCGTAGATACGCGATCCGGCGAGGTCCATGTCGATATCGTTGTATGCGTAGGCGCCCGAAACAGTGACCTTCCCGTCGAGGAGGCTGTGGGTCCCGAACACGTGCGTGCCCCACAGGTCGGTCTTGGGGTTCTGCCTGTCGGTGACGCGGCGTTCGGCCGTCGGCGAGTCGGGCTCGCGAACGATCTGATGGCGATCGTCGAGATCGCTGAACTCGTAGTGGACGGCGCTTCCGATCTTCGTCGTTTCGGTTTCGCGGCTCAGCGCGACGTTCACCTGGTGACGCTTCTCGTCGATGTCGTAGCGCGAAGGGACGATGTTGCGTTTGGCGCCGATCGTCGATGCATCGCCCCAGCTCACCGAGTCCTTGCTCCCGTCGCGGAACAGGTATCGGTACCCTACCGTCAGCTTGAAGTGGGACGGTAGAAGCAGGGCGCCGTTGGCCCATGCTTCTCCGCGATCGATACCGCGCTCGGGATTGTACTCCACGAAGAAAGCGTTCGTCGGCGGGAAGTAGCCGCCCCTTCCGTCGTACCAGGTTCGGAACTGGCGGTAGCCGACGTGGAGGAAACCCTTCTCCTCATTCTCGATCGAGAGGTTCAGCAGGTAGTCGTGGTTGTCGAAGATGGCACGACCGTCGAGCTCGAGCTGCGTGTCCTCGGCAATCTCGGTGGCAAAATGCAGTTTGTCGATCCCGCCGGAGACATCCTCGGGGATCCGGTGACGCTGCTGGAACTGGGCGGCGTCGCCGTGGACGAAGGCGCCGGTGCCGACAATCCTGCCGCTCACCTCGTAGTCGCGAGCCTTGGCATCGTCCTCTTCGGTTGCCGCTGTTTCTTCGGTCGCCGTTGGTGCTTCTTCGGTCGCCGTTGGTGCTTTTTCAGTCGCGGTTGGTGCTTCTGCGCCGGCCGGAGCGGCTGCATCCGTCTTTGGCGAAGTCGATGGCGGAGCGGTGGCCTCCTCGGCGCCGGCCACCGCACCGACAGACAGGAGAAACGCGGCCGCCAGCATTGCGCGAAGCATTCCCGGCAAGCCGCTGCCGCGCAGGCCCACGCTCGTGGAGCTCCGTCGAACGATTCTTCTCATGCCATGCCCTCCCGTCGCTCCTCAGAAGCGCAACGAGGTGCTCACGTTCGAGCCGTGAACGGCCTCGTGACAGCCCGCGCTGAAGCAGGTGCCCTGGGTCAGGAAACTGGAATGATCTCTTCCGCCGATCAGGAACGTGGTCGTTGCCGACGGCAACTGCTGCTGCATGTGACAGCGCAGGCACAGCGTTGCGTCTCGCGCGACCAGCATCTTCTGGTTCACCGACCCGTGAGGATCGTGGCACGACACGCACCCCTCACGCATCGCTTCGTGCTCGAAGACAAAAGGACCGCGCTGCGCGGGATGGCAGGATACGCAAAGGTCGTTCTGCTTCTCGATCGATGTCCCGCCTCCGACCACCGCATCTCCTTCATGGAGGGAATGGCAGTCGGAACAGGCCATCTTCGCCGTGGTCAGGTTGAGTGGGCCGGTGCTGACCGGATGGGCGTAAGGGAGCGCGAAGTCACCGCGCTTGTCGACGTGGCACTGGTAGCAGATCTCCGGCGACCGGCGACCACTGACAATCGTGCCGTTCTCGCCACCCGACTCGATGTGGAGGCTGCCGGGCCCATGGCAGCCTTCGCAACCCACCGCCTTGGCGTTCTCTCCATGCGCCACGAGTACCGAGTGGATCGCCGTGCCGAACTTGCGCGTGATGTCCTCGTGACAGTCCGCACAAGCCTCGGAACCCGCGAACTCGGCACCCGCAATCGACGGCGGCGCCAGCACGGTACGGCTGTGGTCCGCACAGCTGCCCGTCCACAAGGCTGCGACAAGTCCCAACCCGGCTATCACGGCGGCGCGTCCGCCCATCAGTCGCCCAAGGCCTCGGCACGCCATCCGAGAATCACACCACCGTTCTGTCCCATGTGCGCGACGGCCGGATCGCTGTCGTGGCACAGGTAGCAGCTGCCGGCCGTCTGGCTGTTCACGAGATCGGTGGGATTCGGAACCGTCTTTCTCGCGGCAATGACATCGGCCTGCGACAGGTTGAGTCCGTCGGTGGTGACTTCCGTGCTGACCAATGCGCCGGCAGGCGGCTGAGGACCAAACGTTCCCGGCAGGTGGCAGGTTTCACAGTTGCTGAGGATCCCGGGGAACGTCACATCGCTGAAGTTGTAGTAGAGGCCGTTCGAGCGGTTGCGCACGAATTCGAAATCGGAGGTGCGCTTGTCCGCGCTGTGGATGCCGTGCACCAGGTTCTTGAGCTGCATGCTTCGCTCCGGCCAGGTCAGCGGATCGTTTGGATCGTAGCCGGCTTCGGCGAGCAATTCCTTTTGCTCCGGAGCCGTCAAGGTCGCGTCGGTCGTCTTCCCGCTGCTGCTGAGATTGGGATTGTGGCACACGACGCAGACCTGCACGTTGTTGACGCGCGCACCGCCGTGCAGTTCCAGGTTTTCATGACAGCTCAGGCACTTCGCACTGTCGACGACGGTACGACGCACGGTATCGCCGCTGACCGCCTTGATGACCGACGCGGTATGGCGCGCAACATCCACGCTTTCCGGATTTTCCGGATTGGCAAGCTGCGTGAAATAGCTCTGCATGGCGACGGCACGCATGGTCGCGCCTTCCGGGAACGGCGCGTCGGAAAGCACGGCCGTGTAGCTCTCGGGCGTGCCCGTAAGTTTCCCCGCCAGGGCCGACAGCGAAACGCTGGCGGGTTGCGCCGCGTCGCGGCCCAGCTGGTTGTAGTCGATCATTTCGGCCACACCGTCCTGCGGCAGCGCATAGGCCAGCAGGAAGGCCGGCCCGCCGCTGAATCCGGGCGGTGGAATAGTGCTCAGATCCAGCGGCTCGCCATCCATGTTGATGTGGAATTTCACGACGGCGACGTTGTCCTTGTTGACGGTGACTTTCTCGATCACGTACTCGAAAGTGACCAGACCCTCCGGAACGTTCGGATTGTGCTCCGTCGCGTTTTCGGTCCGGTGGGCTACCTCGATATCGGTCGGCGAGTGGCAGAAACTGCAGTTGGCGTTGTTGAACTGCGGGCCGCCCGGATGGTTCTCTCCCGTCGCGAAATTGACGTCGGTGTGGCACGACCCGCACGCCGTCATCGAAGGCCGCGTCTGCCAGTTCAAGCCGTCCGGTCCTGCGTGGCACTTGGCGCAGTTTCTCGGGTCCTGAGGGAACGTCACGTCGGAGAAATCGTCGAGCCCGCCGATGTCCTGCGACGTGTGGATCTGATGGATCATCGGCGTGAACTCTGCCACTCCCTCCTCACCCAACGTACTCGTGTGGCAAGTCGCGCAGGCCTTGGTTTCGTAGCGTTCACCGTTGTGGAAGCTCGCGCCGCCAAGCGTGCTGCCGAGACGCCCGTGGCACTCGTTGCATGCGGCGGTGGTGACGATGTCCCGGCTCAGGTCGAAGTCGAACGGGCCCGGCAACTGCTCCGGCACGAAGTCGTAAGTGACGTTCTTTGCCTGCTCGACGATATCGCCCGAAACGATCATCAACAGCCGATGTCGGTTCGACTCGACGTACAGGTCGTAAAGGTTGGTCGTGAATTCGTAGGTGTAAGTTCCGTCGTGGTGATCGATGAGGTTGGCGGGATTCCGGTCTCCCGTGGTGTAGCTGACCCACGTATCCGGATCGCCGCTGAGAACAGCAGGCGGCGTCAACTGGCTGAGCGCGAATCGCAGGTACGCGAAGCGGGTCGGGTCGGACGACGACGGCGCTCCGAGGCCCCAGATATACTCGCCCCTGGGACCGGTGACCGTGAAGTCGACCGTCAACGTGGCTTCCTGCGTCGCATCATTGACGTCGATCGTAACGTCGTCGATGCTCGCGACTACGTCGGCCGGGGTCTGAAGGCCCTGGTGAACGACCTCGACTCCGAAGGTACGCCCCTGGCCGTGGCAGACGGTGCACGACTCGTTGATCGCGGGCCCTCCCGGCCACTCCGGGCAACGGCAACCATCGAGGGGGTCTCCACCGACGACACTCGTCAGACACTGCAGTGCGTCGTTAGTCGAAACGGCGCCGCTTGCGTTGGTATCGCAGATGCACTCGGTCGCGCACGTTTCGATGCCTACCGCAGCTTTCAGAATGAACTGGCAGTCGCTGGTAGTTGCAGACTCGCCGCCGGTCACCGGCTGGCCGCAGTCGCCAACCGCAGCGGCCGCCTGCGAGGCAAGGACGACGCTGACCAGCGTGACTGCGAGACTGGAGACAGTCTTCCGTAACGATCGTCGCATGCTCCTGCCCTCCTTCGGCCGCCATGCAGCCGTAACTGGGAGACGAAATTGCGGCACTATACTACGTATGAGAACCGTGCTGCAGCAATATCGTGACGCCAGAGTCCGGCCCGTTACAGAACGCTGTGGCGGCGAAGATCGCGGACCACTTCCACAATGTAAAGAATGCCGGCCAGCCCGTAAGCCGGCAGGCTGATCGAAAAGAAGAAAGTCATCGACAGCGCCGTAGTCTTGATCAGGCAGGAGACGGCGAACGCGGTCGCGATCGCGACCAGCAGCAACGCAATGCGGATCAGGGGAGGCATCGCCTATTCTCCGTCCTCGGCATCGTCGTCTCCTTTGCCCTTTTCACCGGCGTCGCCGTTACCGTCAGCGGCTTTGACGGCGTCAACCTTCCTGGCTTCCTTATCGTCACCGTCGCCGTCCGGCGCGGCATCGACTGCCGCGTCGTCGTCCTGCTCGACGTTGTGCGCCGTGTCGTGACAATCGACGCAGAGATCCTTTCCCGACAGCAGGTCCTCAACGGGCTCGTGGTTGGAATCCTCGAGAAACGCCTTCCCTTCCGCGTGGCACTGCAGGCAGTTCGCGTTGGGGAATTTCCCGTAAAGCTCGACCTTGCGGTCGGGGTCTATGTAGAAGGCGATCAGATGCCGGACGCCTTTGAGCTTGGCCTGGAGCGGGCCGAGAAACCCGTAGTCGCTGTGGCAGGTGTAACACTGGTCGTGCTGGATGAGCCGGCGCGAGAAATGCTCGTGCGCCAGCGAGTCGCCGTCGGCGCCGGTCACGTCGTTGATCCACGGCGTCATGGTGTGGCACGAGGCGCAGAATTCGACGCGTTCGGCCCGCGAAAATGCCAGCTTCGTCGTAACCGCGCTGAGCACCGCCGGAACGATCAGGATCACGAACAGCAGGATGATCTTCAGTCTCGAAGTCACGACGCGAGGTTACCTTTCGGCCGGAGATTCGACAAAGCGGGGAAAGCACATTGGCTGGTTTCGCATCCGTGAGAAACGCATGGCAATTCCGAGGGGCACCAGAACAACCGCGACCGCTCGAGCCTCGCGCCACCAGGGAACTGCCGCCCGCCGTCGACGTTCGTGAATTGCCTTCCGCCGCCTGCTGCAACTAGAGAATGGGCGTGCAATAGGCAATCGCGGCCGGCTGCAAAAGCCGCATGGCCCGGCTGCGCGGGTCGCTTTCGATGCGACGCGAGGCCGGCGATCAGTCGATGGCGAAGTCGGGATGTTCTTCGTACGCGAGCGTAAGCGATTGCGTGCCGAGGTCGCTGCCGCCGAGGCTCATCACTTTCTCGAGCAGGCTCTTGGCCAGCATGGTCCCGCGCAAAGCGTCCAGGCCCTCGCCCGGCGGCGTCTCGAGTACCAGCCGCAGATCCTTGACCAGGTGCTTGATCATGAAGCCCGGCGCAAAATCGCGCGCGAGGACTTTCGGTCCGAGGTTGGCGAGGGCCCAGGATCCCGCCGCGCCGCTCGCGCAGACGTCGACCACCAGTGCCGGATCGATCTTCTGCATGCGCGCAAGCGCGATAGCTTCGGTGAGGGCGACCATGTGCAGTGCGCCGAGCACCTGGTTGCACAGCTTAACCGCCTGTCCGGATCCGGCCGGGCCGCAATGCTTTGCAATCCTGCCAACCGCACCGAATACCGAAGCCGCCGCATCGAAGTCGGCCTTGTCGCCTCCTGCCATGATTGTAAGCGTGCCGGCGCGCGCGCCGACGTCACCGCCGGTCACTGGAGCATCGACGTAGCGCAGCCCTTCGGCGGCAAGCCGCGTCGCGAATCCGCGTGCGGCAACCGGACCGATCGTGCTGAAGTCGATGACGAGCGTACCGGAGACGGCGCAGGCCGCGGCGCCTCCGTCGGAGAACAGCACTTCGTCGACGTCGTCCACGTCGCTGACACAGATCGCGACGATGTCGGCGCCGGCAACGGCTTCGGCAATCGGAGAGACCAGCCGTACGCCCGCTTCACGCGCGGAAAGCGCCGACGGGCGATCCGGCGTGCGGTTCCAGCCGCGAACCTCGAAGCCGCTCTTCGCAAGATTGGCGGCCATCGGCCCGCCCATCGTCCCGAGCCCGAGAAATGCGATCGACGTAGTCATGATGCCTCCGGAAAAATCGGGGTCAGACACCGATTTCGCGAAATCGGTGTCTGACCCTGATTTTCATGCGACCCCGCGGATTACGCTCTGGCCGCCAAGGTACGGGCGCAGCGCCGGCGGGATCTCGATCGAGCCGTCGCCGCGCTGGTATGTCTCGATCACGCCGATCATCACGCGCGGAAGCGCGAGGCCCGACCCGTTCAGCGTATGGACGAGCCGCACCTTTCCGTCGCTGTCGCGAAAGCGGATGTTCGCGCGGCGCGCCTGAAAGTCGGTGAACAGCGAGCACGAGCTGACCTCGAGCCATTCCTTGCAGCCGGGCGCCCAGATCTCGATGTCGAACTTGCGTGCGGCCACGAACGAAAGATCGCCCGTGCACATTTCGACGATGCGATGCTGCAGCCCGAGCCGGCGGCAGACTTCCTCGGCCGCAGCGAGAAGACTGTCGAGCTCGGCTTCGGAGCCTTCGGGGTTGACGAACTTGACGAGCTCGACCTTGTCGAACTGATGGCCGCGCTTGATGCCGCGCACGTCGCGGCCGGCCGACATCTTCTCGCGCCGAAAGCACGGCGTATACGCAACGTGCCGGATCGGCAGCGCCGCACCGTCGAGGATCTCGTCGCGATACAGATTGGTGACGGGAACTTCCGCCGTCGGGACGAAATAAAAATCGTCTTCCGCGTCGCGATAGAGATTGTCGCCGAACTTGGGAAGATTTCCGGTGCCGAACAGGCATTCCTCGCGAACCATCGCCGGCGGATAGATCTCGGTGTAGCCGTGCTCGCGGGTGTGAAGGTCGAGCATGAACGTGATGAGTGCACGCTGCAGGCGCGCCCCGTCGCCCTTGAGCACGTAGAAGCGCGTGCCGGAGATTTTGACGCCGCGCTCGAAGTCGATGATGTCGAGTGTCTCGCCGAGATCCCAGTGCGTGCGCGGCTCGAAATCGAACACGCGCGTCGGCTCTTCGGTGCGCACGACGCGGTTGTGGCTGTCGTCCGGGCCCGCCGGCACGGCCGGATGCGGAAGATTCGGCAGCTCGAGCATGCGGCGGCCGAATTCGGCCTCGGCGTCGGCGAGCTCCTTCTCGGAGCTCGCGAGCCTGTCTCCCAGGCTGCGGACTTCGGTCTTCGCAGCCTCCATCTCGGCGCCCGGCTTCATCGATCCGATCTTCTTCGACGCCGACTTGCGCTCGGCGCGCATGTTTTCGACCGTCATGATGAGGTCGCGACGACGCCGGTCGAGGTCGATCACGTGGTCGACCTCGTCGCGGCTGCAGCCGACCAGGGCCAACCGCTCGCGCGCGAAATCGGCCTGTTCGCGAAGAATACGGATATCGAGCATGGGGACTGCCGCCTTACAGGTTCTTGTCTGGCCGCGGCGCGCTCTGCGCACCAGGCTCCGGCCGATCGGCCCGAGCTTCAGCTGCCGGAAGCGCAGTCAAAGGCATTCACCACGTGCGTGCAAGCTCCCCCGCTCTCGACTGCAATGACGTCGAAACGGGCCGCGCGACCGAGCCATCCGGCGCGAGCGAGGAATGCGAGTGCAAGGCGCGACAGACGCAACTGCTTGCGCGCATCGACCGCTTCGAGGCCGCTCGTCGCGCGCCTCGCCTTGACCTCGACGAATACGATCACGTCTCCGTCGAGCGCGATGAGATCGAGCTCACCGAACGCCGTCCGTACGTTGCGGCCGAGGATCGTGAATCCCTTGCGGCGAAGAAACTCCGCTGCCGCGTCCTCGCCGTATCGTCCGAAGATCTGCCTGCGGTTGTCGCCGGTCGGGCCGCCCTGCCGTGCGCGAGTCATCGTCCGAGCGTCCTCGCCACCGGCGCGGTAATCAACGGCGTCCATGGAATGATTGTTATCCGGCGGGCCGTTGGCCGCGACGCGCTGCTCGCGATCTTGCCGGACGGTGCCAGCGTCCAGGCTCGGCTTCACAGTACGAGGAGGCGGTGGATCCCGCGACATTCCCCGGGGAATGTTCCGCAGCAGCGGTGTTGCCACGTCCCGCGGACATGAAAGCGCGGCCGAAGTCCAGGTCCGTCTCGTACGGGTTATGTGGGGCCTTCTCTGGTCCTTGCCCGACGGATAGAGTCCGCACCTCTTCCGGACGGAGGTGCGCATGAACTTACAGAGGACGTTCTTCGTTGTGTCGCTGACACTGCTCGCATTCGTCATGCCCTCGTCAGCCGAGAATCTGACGTGCGGTCAGCCGATCAGCACCGGCGAGCAGCCGAAAGCCAGTGACGCGCTATTCATACTGAAGACTTCCGTCGGCTCTTCCGCTTGCGTGCTGTGCGCGTGCGACGTCAACGCGTCGGGCAGCATCACGGCGCCCGACGCGCTGCTGACCCTCAGGAAGTCGGTCGGCCAGAGCGTCGCACTGAAGTGCCTGGACTGCGCCTCGAGCGCGATGATCACGCCGGCGGGCGGCACGCTGCTCTCGCACAACGGTCGCGTCGAAATCGAGGTGCCGCCCGGCGCGCTCGAGTCGCCGGAAAACATGACGATCGAAGGCCTCGCTCCTGCGCAGCTGCCGGGCGACCTCGAGGACGGCGCGTACGACGCCTACGACCTCGGTCCCGACGGCCTGACCTTCGATCCTCCGCTGAACGTCACGTATCACCTTCCCGACGATACGTTCGACGCGATCGAGAATGGTGTCGCATTCAAGTTCCCACTTCTCGGAACCGCATCCGGCAACGAGCCGGAGCCGCTCGGCGATCTCGCATCGATCTTCGATACCGAGACCGGCAATGCGAAGCTCACCGGAACGCTCTCGCACTATTCACCGTTGACCGTGATCAAGGGCGGAGGAGGCGCGGCCGGTGTCGTCTCGCTGCAGGTAAGCGGAGTGCCGACGTCGCTCGTCGATGGAGCCCCGGCCGTCGAGTTCAGCGTGCGCGTCCGCAGCAGCGCCGTACAGCTCCCGCGTCCGGACGACGTCAACGTGACGACAAGGGCGACCAATCAGCCGGACACTCCGTGCACGATACTCGCGGTCACCGAGCCTTCCGCTGACGACCTTACGCAGGATGGCGATGCGTGGGTCGGTACGGCGACGATTCGATGTCTGGGCGTCGGCCGGTGCGACATCTTCGTCGACGCCGAGATCGAGGACTTCGGGTTGCTCGGACACGTTCTTTTCAAACCGACCATTCGAAAGCCGGTGACGTGTGTTTCCGGCGGTCTGAAAGCCGTCCCGGCGGTCGGCGCCCAGGAATCCGAACAAGGCTACGCATTCCACGGTCCGTTCGGTCCGATCGAAGAGTTCAAGCTCCTCGCGGCCGTCGCCACGAAAATGGGATCGATCCTGCTGAACGTGGATGACGAGGAAACCGAGGAGGATCTGGACGACGAGGAAACCATATCGCATCTCGGCGCATTCCCGTTGCGTCACTGCAGCGACGCATGTACCGACGGTGCGCAGCCATGTCCGTGCACGCAGGCCACGCAGGCATGGATGCACCATTCGTTCGGCGGCGTTTCCGTGTGGCCGTTCAATGAAAAGACGAAGTCGTTCGGCGACGTTCAAATCCTCGACGGAGCCTACTCGGATGCCTGGCCGGCCACGGTGCCGGCGGACGGAATCCCGGATACGGTCTACATGCTCGACGAGATCGCGAAGACCATCCGGCCGCTCGAGTTCGAATCGAAAACCGGATCGTGGACGCTCGGTGAGCCAACCGTCACCTATAGTGCGTTCGGGTTCGGCCACACTCCTTTTTCGCTCTACCCGTTTCCGAACGGAGCAGCGGTCACCGTCACGATCGGCGACGGCGTGCATGAGGGCAAACTGCTGTTCCATCCCGCCGGCAACCCCGGTGCGCCCGGTGTCGTGGTCGGTGATATCGGCGTCATCGGGCGGCGGGTGCGCTGCGCGATCTGCAACGGCAGCACGATCTACACATGCGCGGCTACCGGAGCGAATTCGAACAGGCTGACGTTCGCGCTCGTCGATCCCGTGACCGGCAGCGCATCGATCACGGACGACGTCACGACAGGCGTCGGTCCGATCGGTACGGCGATCTTCCCGAACGAAGACGGGCCGGGTTGCTACGCCGTGTCAGCCAACAACGGCATCGAGACGACGACCTACACCACGTGCGAAGTGGACAACGACGGAAAGGCCAGCAACTGCGAGACCAAGGGGTTGCCCGAAGAATGTCCGTTTTCCGCGCACGTCGGGCATGCGCCCGACGGCCGCCTCGTATTTACCTGTCGCAACACCGAGTACGTGGTGGTCGGTCCCGGCCCGGACTGAATCAGATTCCGTCGTCTTCGGGCTGGAGATCACGACGGCGCTGACGCTGCACGCAAGCGAGAGCCGCCACACTCGCCACCGCCGTACTGCACCAGGAACTGGTAGTCGCCCTTCTCGAACATGCGCATCAGCATCCACGCCGGTCCGCAAAGTCGAAGATGCGGACCTCGGTGCCGCCGGGCGCGGGCCGTATCCGCGCCGGCACCTGCTCCGATTCACGAGCGCTTTTGCGCGCTTGCAGGCGCCGTGTTACTCCCCGGAGAATCATGGCAATTCGCGAAGAAGACGTGCGGCGGATCGCGTCGCTGGCGCGGCTGCGCCTGAGTGAAGACGAGACCCGCTCGATGGCCGCCGACCTGTCGCGCATCCTCGAGTACGTAGACAAGCTGTCGACGCTGGATACGACGTCGGTCGAGCCCACTTCCCACGTGGTTGCGGTCTCGGGAGCCTGGCGCGACGACACGATCGCCGAGCGCGACGAAGCGCTCGCGGCCGAAGAGGCGGTCGCCAATGCACCGCGCAGCGAAGGGCATTTCTTCGCCGTCCCGCCGATCATCGAATGATGCGAAAGGAATTGCAGACTCCGTGACGCGCCTGAACGAGCTATCGATCGAACAAGCATCGCAGATGCTCGCCGCTCGTGAGGTGAGCGCCCGCGAGCTTACCGACGCATGCCTGGCCCGCATCGAGGCGACCGACACGAACGTCGGAAGCTTCCTTACGGTGACCGCCGACCTTGCACGCGCTCAGGCAGACGAAGCCGACCGGCGGATCGCGACCGGCGAAGCGACGCCGCTTACCGGCATCCCGCTCGGCCTCAAGGATATCTTCGTCACCAAAGGCGTGACGACGACGTGCGCGTCGCGCATCCTCGAGAACTTCGTGCCGACGTTCGACGGCACGGTCGTCGATCGCCTGCGGCGCGCCGGCGCCGTCCTCGTCGGCAAGCTCAACATGGACGAGTTCGCGATGGGCTCGTCGTGCGAGAACTCCGGTCTCGGCATCACGCGCAATCCGTGGGATCTGTCGCGCGTGCCGGGCGGATCTTCGGGCGGCTCGGCGTCGAGCGTTGCAGCCCGGCAGGTGCTCGGCTCGTACGGCACCGACACAGGAGGCTCGATCCGCCTGCCCGCTTCGTATTGCGGCATCACGGGCATGAAGCCGACGTACGGGCGCGTCAGCCGTTACGGCGTGATCGCATTCGCGTCGTCGCTCGACCAGGTCGGTCCGATGGCGACCACCGCACGCGGCACCGCGCTGCTTCTCGGCGCGGTCGCGGGCAAGGATCCGCGCGATTCGACGTCGATCGACGCGCCGGTTCCGAACTACGCAGGTCTCATCGCCGAAAAGGACCGCCGGCTCGACGGCATGACGCTGGGAATTCCGCGCGAATACTTCATCGGCGGGCTCGACACCGACGTCGACGTCGCGGTGAGATCGGCGATGGCAATGCTCGAAGAGCTCGGCGCGAAGCTCGTCGAGGTCACGCTGCCGCACACCGAGTATGCGGTGGCCACGTACTACATCGTGGCTACTGCCGAAGCTTCGTCCAACCTCGGCCGCTATGACGGCGTGCGCTACGGCCTCAGGCGCGGCGAAGACAAGGGCGTGCGCGAAATGTACGGAGAGACGCGCGACGCCGGCTTCGGCACCGAGGTCAAGCGCCGCATCATGCTCGGCACGTACGTGCTGTCGGCCGGTTACTACGACGCGTACTACTCGAAGGCGATGCGCGTGCGCACGCTGATCCGTCGCGACTTCGAGGAAGCCTTCCGCACCTGCGACGCGATCGTGACGCCGACCGCGCCGGGAACCGCGTTCGCGATCGGCTCGCGCACCGACGATCCGCTCAAGATGTACCTGTCGGACGTGCTGACGATCTCGGCGCCGCTCGCCGGTCTTCCCGCGATGTCGGTTCCGTGCGGATTCGACAGCGACGGTATGCCGATCGGCCTTCAGCTGATCGGCCGGCCGCTCGACGAGCAGACGCTGCTCGGCATCGCGGCATCGTACGAAGACGCGACGGCCTGGCACGAGCGACTTCCGGAGCTGGCCGCGTGAGCCGGCACTCGTTTTACGAAGAAGGCGATTTCGAGGCCGTCATCGGGCTCGAAGTGCACTGCCAGCTCGCGACGGCAACCAAGCTGTTCTGCAGTTGTTCGGCCGCATTCGGCGCCGGTCCGAACGAGCACACGTGCCCGGTCTGCCTCGGCATGCCCGGTGTGCTGCCGGTGCTCAATCAGCACGCCGTCGAGTACGCGATCCGCGCGGCGCTCGCGACCGGGAGCACGATCAACGCAAGCAGCCGCTGGGCGCGCAAGAATTACTTTTATCCCGACATGCCGAAGGCCTACCAGATCACGCAGTACGAGCAGCCGTACTGCGAGCACGGCCGCGTCGAGTTCGACCTCGACGGCACGCCGAAGACCGTGCGCCTGACGCGCATCCACATGGAAGAGGATGCCGGCAAGAGCATCCACGACCTGAGCCCCCGCTGGTCGATGGTCGATCTGAATCGCGCGAGCGTGCCGCTGCTCGAGATCGTCAGCGAGCCCGACGTGCGAAGCGGCGCCGAGGCTTCGGCGTACCTGCGCAAGCTGCGCTCGATCGTCCGCTATCTCGGCATCAGCGACGGCAACATGAACGAAGGCAGCATGCGCTGCGACGCGAACGTGTCCCTGCGGAAGCGCGGCGCGGAGAAGTACGGCACGCGCACCGAGACCAAGAACCTCAACAGCTTCCGCTCGGTCGAGCGCGCGATTGCATACGAGATCGAGCGCCAGGCCGAGATCCTGCTCGACGGCGGAACCATCGTGCAGGAGACGCGCCTGTGGGACGCCGACCGCGGTGAGACGCGTCCGATGCGCGGCAAGGAAGACGCGCACGACTACCGGTATTTCCCGGAGCCCGACCTGATGCCGCTCGTCATCGACGAAGCATGGATCGCGCGCGTCAAAAGTGAGATGCCCGAGCTGCCCGATGCGCGGCGCGCTCGCTTCGCCACAGCGTATGGCCTTTCCGAGTACGACGCCGGCGTGCTGACGGCGAGCAAGGAGCTGGCCGACTGGTTCGAGGCGGCCGTCGCCGTGCATCCGAACGCCAAGGCGCTCGCCAACTGGATCATGAGCGACGTGATCCGCATCGCGAACGAGACCGCCGTCGAAGGCGAAGCCGACTACGCGAAGCTCCCGATCACCCCGCGCCAGCTTGCCGGCCTCGTCGCACTGATCGACGACGGCACGATCAGCGGAAAGATCGCCAAGAGCGTGTTCCCGAAGATGGTCGAAAGCGGCGACGACGCCCGCACGATCGTCGAGCGCGAAGGGCTCGTGCAGGTGACCGACGAGAGCGCGATCGTCGCCGTGGTCGACCGCGTGCTCGCCGCCAATCCGGACAAGGCCGCCGAGTACCGCGCGGGAAAGGACAAGCTCTTCGGCTTCTTCGTCGGGCAGGTCATGAAGGAGAGCCAGGGCAAGGCCAATCCGGCGTCCGTCAATCGCATTCTGAAGGAACGCCTCGCCGGCTGACACTCCGTGACCGATTCGCTGCGCGTCGCTGGCTCCGTAGATCCGCTTCGCGTCGCTGACGCTGCAACCGCTCCGCTTCGCGTCGCTGATTGTGTAACCGCTCCGCTTCGCATCGCTGCTGTGATCGTCCACTTCGGCGATCCGGAGCCTACGCGGCGCTGTCTCGACAGCCTTGCCGGAATCGATGAGGTGATCCTGGTCGATCAGCCGCCGAAGTTGTTCGGCGAGCATGCGCTCGTCACGACGCGCATCGAGCCCGGCGCGAACATCGGCTTTGCCGCTGCGTGCAATCGCGGCGTCGCTGCGACCGACGCGCCATTCGTCCTGCTGCTGAACAACGACGCGATGCTGGCTCCCGGTTCGCTCGAGGCCTTGCGTCGCGCATTGCCCGGCGTGCCGCCGGATGCGGCAGGCGCGTGCCTCAAGCTTCTTTGCACCGACGACCGCACGCTTCAGAGCGCTGCCGGCCTGTGGTTCACGCGTGACGGAATCGGGTTCCCGCACGCGTTCGGCGAGACCGACCGCGGCCAGTACGATTGCATTCCGGACGATCGGATCGGAGTTCCGTCAGGCGCCGCCGCACTCTACCGCACCGATTGCTGGCGCGAGGCGGGCGGCATGGACGAAAACTTCTTCTGCTATTGCGAGGACGGCGATCTCGGCCTGAGGATGATCGCGGCCGGTCATCGCTTTGCGTGGTTGCCGGAAGTGCGCGTGCTGCACGAGCTGTCGTCGGCGAGCGGTGCGCACTCCTTACTCAAGGCGTACCTGGTCGAGCGCAACCATGTTGCGGCGATGATTCACACCGCTCCGGCGTCCGCGCTCGCCGCGATGCCGTTCGTGACGTTCGCAAGGCTTCTGCGCATGGGTCTCGATGCCGCTCGCGGCAACGGCGCAGCCGCGGCGATCACGTCGGCTTCGTCGCCTCTCGAGGCCGCAAGGACGCTCGGCCGTGCGTGGGTCGATGCGATCCGAATGATTCCGGCGGCTGTCGCGAAGCGCCGCGCGATATTAGCCCGCGACCGCGCGGCGACCGACCGTGTCAGCCGTTTCCTCGCGTCCCGGCAGGTATCTCTCGCGGAATTCGTCCGTTCGCGCAGCGCCGGCACGCGCCCTGATGAGTAGCCGCCGCGTCAGCCGTTACTGGATGTTTCGCACACGCACGTATCGCGGGTGATAAACATCTGAATCGTTGATGTAGGGAATGTGAGGAACGTTCGGGTCCTTTGCCGGCTCGTTCACGCTGTAGCTGATCAATGACTCGCCGCTCGGAGCCAACTCGGGATGATTGGTGGCGGTATACCACCAGACCCCGCCGTCGAACCAGTCGACGTTGTTCTCGGGAGGACTGTAGAGCGTCGTCCACGTGGTGAACGGTCCCCATGGGTTGGCGGCAGTCGAGATCTGCACGCTGCCGATGGTGTTCTTCATCGTGGTCATCTGGAACCCGCCGGAAACCTGGTTCACGCTCGCCGTCAGACCGAAATCGCACCCGGTGACCGCATCGCATCCCGTGATCGGTGCGGCGTTCGTCACGCCCGCGACCCAGTTCGTGCCGTCATAGAAACGCCATTGCGACGGACTGGTGAGGTAGCGCGAGGCTACACGGGCGACGAGCCCGTACCGACATTCGCCGAATGGGCAGGTAGACTCGTGCGTCGCCTTTACGCCGTAGATGTAGAGAAAGTCGTACCCGTCGAGCTCGTCCTCGGCCATGTAGACCTCGTGTGCAAAGCTGTACTCGACGTTTGCGGCTTCATCGACGTAGTAAGCCGCAGTGTCGTACTGGGCTACGGTTGACCAGTTGATCCCGGACCCCGAGGTCCCGCCGGCGTCGACCGAGATGACCGATCCCCCGCGTTGCACGAGCGTTCCCACCGTGGCCGGCGGACCGACAGTGCCGCCGACGAACTGGAACCGTTGGCCGAAGAAGTAAATTCTCGGCGGGCTGAATGGTTGACCTTGCTGCGTGTTGTTCAGGTAGACGCCTCCCATCAGCCAGTAAAACTGCGGTGTGGGTTGGCACGCGTTCAGGCATGGTGCGGTATTTGCCGGGGCACATGCGGCGACACACTGATCGAGCGCCTCATTACAAGCACTCGACGTGCCGCATGCGGCGGGAAACAGGCTCGGCGTCGGAATCACCGAGTGGCTCACGTCAAATGCCATGTTGGCTACGGAGGGATTGAGCGTAGCCGTACCGCTCCAGACCGCATTCGAGTTGTTGATGAAACCGGAGCCACCGCGATTGTAGCTCGTCGCGTTCCATGTGTCGTTGAAGGTATCGGAGTACGTGAACAGCGAACGACTCTGACCTGTCGACAACAGATGGTACGGAATCGAATAGCCACCGTCTGCTCCTCCCCATCCCGCAGTCGTAGAGCTGCGTTGACCTGTCATACCGGTCCATCGCGGACTGGGCTCAGCGACCGTTCCCGGGCCCGCATAAAAACGGACCTGGCCGAGCCCATAGTATGGCTGCGTGTCGCCGTACGCACCGCCCCAATTGCCGTTTCCCAGTCCGACGTTCGGCACGATCTTGACGTATCGGACAGGCGTGTTGTTGAAGTCGATGGCGCTTGTGTATCCCTGACCGGAGGTGCTGCTCGCGGCGGCGAAGGTCCATGTCTTGTCGGGGTTCGGACCGTCGAGCCGGTGCCAGTCGAACGTGTTTTTGGTAACTGAATACCAGATCGAAGCATTCTTGATGCCGCGACCCCACAGCGGAAGGTAGTAATATACGTTGAAGTTCCAGACGTAGAGCTTACTTAGCGGGTACGTGCCGCCCAGGTCGTAGAGAAGAAACGGTGCAGGATCGTTCAGCGCGCTATACCAGCCGCCGGCCGTATCTGTCGTTGCCGACGTCGCATACGTACCGGAGCCTGAATCGGACATGCCGAAGTTGTTCGTGGTCGCGTCGGCCGGGTAATACCCTGCGCTGCTGCTCTCCAGTGCTTTCGCGGCGATAAAATCGCCGGCAGCGTTGACGCTCGAAGCGTACCTGTAGACTCGCAGCTCGCTCAAGCCGTAGTAGATCGAAGATCCGTCGCCGCTCGCACCGCCCCAGTTCGACCTCAGCCAGATGCGTACATATCTGCCGGCACCGCCCTTGAAATCGATTGGATCGTCCGTGCCTTGCTGATTCGTTGCTGCAAAATTTGCAGACGTCCCCGGCGCCTTGGCGAGTTGGAAAAGGCCTCCATACCCGTACCCGCCGTCCAGCCATGTAAAGTTCACCCCGTCATTCGAGTAACCGATATAGCATAAGCGTACTCCGCGGCCGGCCCACGAAACGCCGCTTTGGAATTTGTTGAAGTTCCACACGAGCATCTTGCCAAGCGGATAACTCGCACCGAGATCGATCTGTACGTACTTGTAGCTTGTATCGGAGCTGGTGTACGCAGGAGACATCCACATATTCGCGTAGAGCGAGTCGTGCGTGTCTTGCGGGTAGGCAGTTCCGCTCATCCCGGAATTGTCGAACAACTTGTCTGTCGAGGAATCGGGTGCTGTCGCATTTGCTGCCACTGCTGTTGTCGTTGGCGGCTGCCAGTACTGGTTGCCCTTTCCCGAGAGTAACCAGTCGTACTCGACGGACGCTTGCGCCTGATCGATGGCTGCAAAGACCAGCAAGGCAACAGCGAGCAACCAAAGTCGGAAGAGCAGACGGGTGCTCGGGAGAAAAGGGATCTGCGAAAGAGAGCCGTCAGCAGTTGTATCGGGTAGGTTCTTCAAGCGCATCGTTTCTCCTTGTTTGGACCAGGAGCGCAGTCGGCCAAACAGCTTTGTCAGCGGGGGTTCATCTCCCGCTGAGCGACGACTGATACACGCACTGGCACAGCTATGGCGAACCGAAGCGAGCGAGGTGTGCGATTTATCACGTCACCCGAGCGGGCTGCCTCACAGTTTCTGTTTCTGACAATCGTTCAGTAGCGCCGTTGACGCGAGCCGTTCAGTTGCGACGCATGAAGCATTGAAACAGTGAATCCGCGGTTTTTACCTCCGAGGTAATCGATTCTCGTCCCGATTTGTCCGACTCTCGCCTCACGGCGAAGGAGGCCGGACGCATGGGAGACGACAGACTCGCAGGCCGACTCAATGGAAAGGCGGCGATCGTCACCGGCGGTTCGCGCGGCATAGGTCGCGCGATTGCGCTGCGGCTGGCGGCCGACGGCGCGGCGGTAGCCGTGAACTACGCTCACGCAGAGGCTCCGGCGCGCGAAGTCGCGCAGGCGATCGAGGAGCGCGGCGGCCAGGCCGCCGTCATCCAGGCCGACATGGGCAGCGTGGAACAAGTCCGGCGCCTGTTCCGCGAGGCCACGGCGCGCTTCGGGCGGATCGACATCGTCGTCAACAACGCGGCGACGGCGATGCAGAAATCCATCGTCGAGACCAGCGAGGAAGACTTCGAGCGGGTCTTCGGCGTCAACACGCGTGGGCCGTATTTCGCCATGCAGGAAGCTGCTCGCGTGCTTCCCGACCACGGTCGCATCGTCAACATCTCGAGCGGCGCAACCACCGTCGGCTTTGCCGGCCAGAGCGTTTACTGCGCGAGCAAGGCGGCGCTCGAGCAGCTCACGCTGGTCTGTGCGAATGAGCTCGCCTCGCGGCAGATCACGGTTAACGCGGTGCTCGTCGGTCCCACCGAGACCGAGATGTTCGGCAATCTCGAGCGCACGAATCCGGCGTTTCGCACGATGATCGTCTCCCGCACGCCGATGGGACGCATCGCCGATCCGGCCGACATCGCCGACGTCGTCGCGTTTCTCGCGAGCGACGACGCGCGCTGGATCACCGGGCAGAGTATTCGCGTCGACGGCGGCGCGAGGTAGTCGTCAGCCGATCACGGCACGCAAGTCCCGCTCGAACAGTTCGGCGTGCCGCCGCCGCAGACAACTCCGCAAAGACCGCAGTTGCTCGGGTTGTTGCTCGTAATGGTCTCGCAGCCGTCGGCAGGATTCCCGTTGCAATTGGCAAAGCCGCTGTTGCAACCGGTAATCGTGCAGCTGCCGGACGAGCAGCCAGCTGTGCCGTTCGCTGCCGCACAGGTTAATCCGCACCCGCCGCAGTTGTTGGTGTCGCTGCTCGTGCCGACCTCGCAGCCGTCCCCGGGAATACCGTTGCAGTTGGCAAAGCCGCTGTTGCAGCCGGAAATCGTGCAGGTGCCGGACGTGCAGCCGGGAGTGCCGTTCGGTGCCGCGCAAGTGGTCCCACATCCGCCGCAATTGTTCGGGTCACTGGTTGTCGCGGCCTCGCAGCCGTCGACGACAGAATTGTTGCAATCGGTGAACCCGGCGCTGCAGGAACCAATTGTGCAGGTGCTGGACGTACAGCCGGCAGTACCGTTTGCGGCCGTGCAGATGGTGCCGCAGCTGCCGCAATTGGCGGGGTTGCTGTCGAGGGTTACCTCGCAGCCATCGGCAACGAGGCCGTTACAGTTGCCGTAGCCGGGATTGCAGGAGCCGACCACACAGGTTCCCGCGGAGCAGACCGCCTGACCGTTGGTCACCGGGTCGCAATCGCCATCCGTCGTGCAGGAGCCCGGAAGCGTCGTGGTCGTAGTCGACGGTACAGGAACGGGGGCGCACAGATAGCTCGACCCGTTCACGGTGACGCTGCGGCTTCCGAACTGGTCCTCGACCACCACGGTCGGCGTGATCTTCGGACATTTGACCTTGTAGCAAAGAGATTTCTGCACAGCGGGCCCGGGGTCGGCGCCCGGAGGTACAGGCGAGACGTTGGTCTTTTCGACATCGATGCAAAGGAGCTTGGCCGGAACCTTTACCTGGCACCCCGTGGCCGATGGGAACGCGTTATCGCCGGGAATCAGGTCGACCGAGTACGTCGCTTTCGTTTGCGGGTCCTTGATCTTGAAACACTGCTGGTGGTCGGCAATTCCGGCGGCTCGAGCCTGTCCGGCCGTGAGGAGGAGAAGCAGGGCGAAGATACGAGCGGTCCTTGGTGACGACATTCGAGGAACCTCTTTGCTGAGCGCAATGACTTGTCGGACTGCTCTCACTGTTGACTGCGGTTTACAATCCCGACGTGGCCGACGGTCACCGCGCGGACCAGCGACAGCAATCGCATGAGAACTGCTCGCGAACCTTGTCTTGGTGCAGTCGGACCGGCAATTAGGGCCGGCTGCGGCGCCGGGGGTGCGACGGGTGTCGTCAATCACACCCGGTCGCCAGTTTGCGGCGGGCCTGGGAGGGACTGATGAACTACGATGGAACTCGGAACGGACAGCGCTCGACGTCGTTCGCGGCGCCAAGTCGCGTTTCCGGCCGTTGCGCGTGGCTCTTCGTGCTCACGCTTGCGCAGATTCCGGCGCCCGCGCTTGCAGCACCGTGCCTTAACGAAGCAGCTTCAAAATCTTTTGCGTGCTCGGGCACGGACATTACGGCCAAGTCGATTACCGTCCAGTCGCTCCGACAAGGATGCGCCCTGCCCGGCGACTCGTTCCGCTTTGACGGAGAAGTGAACGTCATGGCTCCGAGTCATCGCGAATACGATGTAGCCTTCTACTTCGGGCCCGATCCCCTCGCATCTACGAGAGGCGATTGCACGATCTTCACCGTGCCGCCCGACCTTTCGTCTTTTGACGGCGATCAATGCGGAGACATCGACAAGAACGTAGAGCTCCAGGTTCCCGTAACCAACCTTTCCGCCGGGTGCGTCGATGCCGATGGGGACGGATTTTTCGAGGTGAACCTCTGTACGAGCTGGGACAATACGTCGACAGACGTCTGCTCTGGCACCTCGAATGCCTTTCCCAGTGCCAACTCGCGGTGCAACTGCTCGATCAACCCGACTGCAGACATAAAGGTCAAAATTACGTCTGCCGGCCTCACGTCGGGCGATGAATTCGCGCGCGCCGTATCTGCCACGCCCGGCGAACCCGACGCCGACGATTTCACGGGTGACCACGGATATCTCGTCGTCGGAGCACCGGCGCTCAAGAATGCGGGCACGGGCAAGGTTCATATCCTCAATCGAGACCTCCGTCTCGGATACGTGGAAGTGCTTGCCATTGTCGACCCGGACGCCAGCGGTCCATCGACCGGGTTCGGCAGTGCGGTCGATGCGGACGGCGAAACGATCGTAGTCGGCGCGCCGCTGGATCACTCGTCGAGCCACGACGGCAGCGCGTCGGTCTACGTGCGCGACAACGGGGTCTGGAGCTTCCAGGCGAAGCTCGTCGATACGAGCGGTGACTGCACACTGTTCGGAACGGACGTGGCGATCAGCGGAGACACGATCGTCGTCGGTGCGCCCGGCGGCGACTGTGCGGTCGTCTATCAGCGCTCGAGCTCGACATGGATGCAGACGGCGAAGCTCATCGCGCCAACCGGTGGCACACGCTTCGGACAGGCCGTCGACGTTTCGGGTCTGTCGATTCTTGTCGGCGCTCCGGGGGCCGTGGCTGGTACGAGTGGCTGCGCCGCTGGAGGCGCGGTCTACGCATACCGGCAGGACGGCGCGCCGTGGCAGCTCGACAGCATCGTCACGGACCCGTCCGGCACCGGCAGCTGCTTCGGAATCGCGGTGGCAATCGACGGGACGACAGCAGCCATCGGCGCACCGCGCGACGATTCCGGCGCGCCCGGCGGCGGAAGCGTCTCGATCATCGAGCGCGGCGCGGACGACTGGACAATCACGGGGCAGGTGCTGGCGTCTCCCGATCCGTCAGCGGTGCTCGGCTTCGGTACTTCGCTGGATATGCGCGGCGACTCCCTGCTCGTCGGTGCTCCAGGGTACAAGGCTCACCTCTTCGAGCGCGGCAGCGCCGCGGCGCCGCTTCGCACCCTCAGCAAGTACGTCTTCACAAGCGACTATCCACCGCCGACTTCGGACGATCCGGGTGACACGGACGACTACGGCATCTCGGTCACGCTGGCGCGAGACAAGACGATCTTCGGAATGCCGAGCGCCAACTCCGACAGCGGCGCGGTGATACCTGGCGCCGCGCCGGAGCCGGCGGTCAACGTGTGCGGCGACGGAAATCTGCTCGGCTCCGAGGAGTGCGACGACGGAAACACCGTCAGCGGCGACCACTGCGACGCCAGCTGTCGCATCGAGAGCTGCGGCAACGGGCGCGTGGAGGGGCTCGAGCAGTGCGATGTCGCCCAGCCCTGCTGCTCGGCGGCCTGCACGCTGCTTGCCGCGTCGTCGCCGTGTCGCGCGGCGGCCGGCGTCTGCGACGCCGTGGAGAAATGCACCGGTTCGAGCGCCGCGTGTCCCGCCGATGGATTCAAGTCGGCACAGGCGGGCTGCACGAACGACAGCAACGTCTGCACCAACGATCATTGCGACGGGGCGGGTGCCTGCATCCATGCGAACAACACCAGCGCGTGCGATGACGGCGACGCATGTACCAGCAACGACGTCTGCGCGGCGGGTCTATGCACGGGTACCGCAATTCCGGGATGCGGCGAGACGACAACGACGACCAGCACGACCACGTCGAGCAGCACGACGACCATCACTCTGCCGGATCCGCAGTGCGGCGATGCCAACGGCGACGCCAGCGTGACGGCGTCGGATGCGCTCCAGATCCTGAAGAGCGCGGTCGGAGTCGGAAGCTGCCCGCTGAATCGCTGCGACGTGAACGCCGATCACAAGATCAGCGCCATTGACGCGCTGCTGGTCCTCAAGACCGCGGTCGGAGCACAGGTCGACATGCACTGCGCGTAGTCCGTCGGGATGGCAACACCGCAGCGCAGCGAATCAGAAGGCTCCCTGTAGCCGGGCCGTTGCCGTTGCCGTAGCGGTCCTCAGTCGGACCGCGATTGGAACGATACCGGATCGTTGGTGCTCGCCTGATCGTGAATGCCCTCCCAGCATGCGCTCGTTGCGAGGTTCGCGAGCTGGATCCGGACAGGTGCATCCGTGTTCAGCGGCAGCGCGGGAAGTGCGACAGCCGGACCGCCTGCGACGACACGAACGTATGCCTCGCCGTCTGCTCCGCTTCGAATGGTGAGCTTCCTGATCGAGCCGTTCGCGAGATTGGAATCGCGCATCTCCGCTTTGCCGCCACCGAGCGTCCAGCACGGATGATCTCCGCACGTCACGCCGGCGCGCGCGTTCCATTCTCCGACCAGTCCGGCCGATGAATCGACCTCTTCGTAGAGGCACAGGACGTAGTCGTCGGTCGTCGTCGGGGTGCCGATGTCGAGATCACTCGTTGCTTCAACCGAACGAAGACGCCAGCTCAGGCGGTCGGCTCCTCCGAATGCATCCTTCATCGATAGCGACGACCCTTCGGCCTCCGTCGATCGCAGGCAATCTTCGCGTGCGACGGTCGGGCACTCGCGGTCTGCGCCGGCAAATGCGATTCGGAACAAGCTGTCGCCGTTCGTGAGCGTCTCGGCGGAGGTCCACGCTGCGATCGTTCGACCTGTCGGACTGGTCGCAATCGTCGCGCCGAAGTCGTCCATGAGACCATCCCTGCGCGCGCTCGTCGTCAGCGCCGCCGGGGACGACCACGAAACGCCGCCGTCACGCGAGTAGCTGGTCAGAAGATCGGAATCGACCACACCGATGGAATGGACCAGGCCGTCGCTCGACTCCCACACCACCTGCCATTCACCGTTCGGTGCGGCAATGACATTCGGCCCCGCGTGGTAGCCCACGTAGAAGGGCTTGAAGTACGGATGAAGAACGGTGCCCGGTGACCACGTTGCGCCATTGTCGGTCGAGTGCGACGACGCGACGAAATACGCATCGGGATAGTCCTGGTACGTCCAAACCGTCACCCAGTTGCCTGCTCCGTCGGTTGCGACATCCGTCGAGCCGTAGCGCGCGTTCGCAACCGGATTGAGACTGAGCGGAGCGCTCCACGTTGCACCGTTGTCCGTGCTGCGCACGACCTCCGCATTGCCGTAGCCCGAGCTTACGACCCAGACACCGCTTCCGTCGGTTGCCAGGTGCGGAAACGTGTCGTAGCGGGAGTCGGTTGCAGCATCGGAATGAAGCGGTGCAGCGCTCGACCACGTGTCGCCGCCGTCGGTGGAACGCGAGAACAGGATGTCACCATCCTGGCCGATCGTGTTTCCAAGAGCGGACTCGGTCCTCCAGACGACGATCCACGTTCCGGCACGATCCGTTGCGATGCGTGGGAAGGTGTTCCCGCCGTCGAAAGAGGCGAAGATGTCCTGTGGCGCGCTCCATGTGGCGGCGTTGTCTGTCGACGTCATGACGACGACGTAGGACTGGCTCCTGATGTCAGCGACGATCCACTTGCCCGAGCCGTCGGTGGCTATCGATGCGCCAGAGTTCGAGTCCATCAGCTTCTGGCGGTGACTCCAGGTCTGTCCGTCATCGAGCGATCGCGAGATTTCGGTGGCGAATCCCGGGTCGGCCGTCGTATTCCAGACCGTAACCCACGTTGCGTTCCCGTCGGTCGCGATCTGCGGCGAGTACTCGTACGCCGGCCCCTGCGGGCCAAGCGCCTTCGACTGACCGAAATCCGTCCCGGCACGAGCCGAGCCGGGCGTAAAGGACGCTGCGAGCAAGACGATTGCGCAGAGGGCAGCCGGGTTCCGCATGGATTCTCCTGTTGACGGCGGGCCGATCCGCCCGGCGCGATGGCGGGGTTGATACCATCCTTTACGACGACAAGTCGAGATGCGTTCGCGGGGCGTGTTCCAGCCTGCGGCAAGAACAGAAGCGTCATCCGCCGTGAGCAGCGGCAGGTCCATCGCGCTCGCCGCGAGGCGCAGTGCTTGGCGCAACGATCCCGATGCGCGGCGGCGTGAGCGGAGCGGCAGGAACCGAAAGAATGTCGTAGATCATCGCCTGCACGATCCCGAAAAGACCGGCCGCCGTGGTAAACGCCGCGACCATCACGGTTCCCGCCGTAGCCGGCACGCCGTGCATCGACGAAACGATCCAGGCGCGCACACCGAACAGGATTCCGAAAACCGCAAGCGGAATGCCGATCGCGAGCAGCAGCGACACGGCGGAAAAATCCAGCACGACGTAGCGAACCCACAGCCGCCGCAGGAACACACGCGCGTGCTTTACGGCAAATTCTAGGAGACTGCGCGCGACGGAAAGATGGCTCGATTCGCCGGCGTAACGCGCCGGGATCGCCACATCGACCGTCACGGCGCGAGCCAGCGAAAGCTCGCCCAGCATGCTCGATTCAAAGAAGAAGCCGTCGTCGAGCTCGTCGAAGTCGATCGCCGTGAGCGCTTCGCGCGAGATCGCCGTGTAGCCGTTGGTCGGATCGAGAAGGTTCCAGTAGCCGGTCGAAAGCTTCGAGATCAGCGACAGCGCCGCATTGCCCGCGAGGCGGACGGCCGGCATCGCGCGGATCTCGCGCGAATGTACGAAACGGTTTCCTTTGGCGTAGTCCGCCCGTCCGAGTGCGACCGGCAGAATGAGCGACGCGAGCGCCGAAGGATCCATCTGGCCGTCGGCGTCCATCTTGGCGACGATGGCGGCGCCGTCTTCGAGTGCGCGCGCATAGCCGCTGCGCATCGCGCGGCCGACGCCGCGATTCTGCATGTGATCGATGCGCACGATGCGCGGATCCGCCGATGCGGCCTCGACGACCGCTGGCGCGGTGCCGTCGGTCGCACCGTCGATCACGACGTAGATGCGGCGGACGAACGAAGGGATGGTCGCGAGCGTGTCGCGGATCCGGTCCTCGGCCTGGTAGGCCGGCACGACCACCGCGATCGGGATTCCGGCGAGAGCTTCTTCGCGCGGGTCGCTCAAAAAAAATCGCGGAAAGACAGGGAAATTTTAAATGTACCTGTCCCCTTTTAGTCGTGGATGACGACCGAGCGGATCGAATCGCCTTTGGACATCTCGACGAACGCCTCGTTGATCTCGCCGATCTTGATGCGGCGCGAGACCATGCCGGCAAGATCGAGATCGCCGGACTTGGCGAAATTGATGAACTTGACGAAATCCTCGCGGCAGTCGGCCGAGCCGTAGATCGTGCCGATGATGCTCTTGTTCTGCAGCGGGATCATTCCGGCCGGCACCGAGACTTCGTCCATGATGCTCGGCACGCCGACCCAGCAGCACGCGCCGCCGGGGCGCGTCATGTCGAGCGCCTGGCGCTGCAGCTTGGTGTGGCCGACGACTTCGAATGCGAAGTCGGCGCCGCGCCCTTCGGTCAGCCCCTGCACGAAACCGACGGGATCGGACACGGCCGGATCACACGTATCGGTGGCACCGAACTTCGTGGCGGTAGCCCGCTTCGCCTCGTTGAGATCGATCGCGATGATGCGGGCCGCGCCGGCAATGCGCGCGCCCTGAATCACCGACTGTCCGACGCCTCCGCAACCGATCACGGCAACCGTCGAGCCTTTGGTGACCTTCGCGGCATTGAGCGCCGCGCCGACTCCGGTCGTCACGCCGCAGCCAACGAGGCAGGCCTGGTCGAGCGGAAAGTCCGACGGCACCTTGACGAGCGCCGCTTCGTGCACGATGGCTTCCTCCGAGAACGTCGCCAGACCGCCGACGGCTCCGAACATGCGGCTGCCGTCGCTGCGCGCGAACGGGAAGCGGCTCATGCCGATCTGCTGGCCGCGCTCGCAGACAAACGGCTGGCCGTGGGTGCAGAAGAAACATTCGCCGCAGATCGGCACGAAGTTGCCGATCACGTGATCACCGGCCTTGAGCCCGGTCTTGCTCTCGACGGCGGAGACGACGATGCCCGCGCCCTCGTGTCCGAGAATGCTGCCCGGCGGGATCGGCAGCTTGCCTTCCCAGATCGACAGGTCGGAGTGGCAGACGCCGCTCGCCGACCATTTCACGTGCACTTCTCCGGGCTGGGAAGGTGCATCGAGGGTGATCTCTTCGACGGGCATCGGTTCGTGGTTTGCGGTGAAAATGCAGGCTTTCATGGGCGGCTAGATACCGAACGTCCGTTGCAAAGGGAAACCTTTCGCCGCTTGCCGAAATGCCGCAAAACCTTGGACGGAACCGCGGGCGAGGGCTATTGTCCGGGGTCCCGATGACCGTCGAAACCCTCCAGGCGTCCGACACTCCGGTCGAGCCCGCAACCGATGCCTCCGGGCGCGACTTCGACAGCCTCGAGGCGCGCTTCGAACGGCACACGCTGATGACCGCGCTGGCAACGCGCTTCATCTCGGTTCCGACCGACCAGATTCCGGCTGCCGTCGAAGACGCAATGTCGGCGATCGGTCGTTACGCCGGCGTCGACCGGGTGGCGCTCGTGATGTTCGACGACAAATACGAGCGCTGGTCGATCGAGCACGACTGGCATGCGCCCGGGCTGTGGTCGCTCAAGGGCCTTGTCGAGCACGTCTCGCCGTTTCGCTGGGGCCTTCCGCAGATCATCGCGGGCTCGCCGGTCGAGGTGATACGCCCGGACTTGCTTCCGCGGCTCGCGGCCAATGAGGCTCTGCTGCTGCGCGGGCTCGGCCTCGGCGCCGCGATCCTTCTTCCGGTCTACCGCAAGGAGCGCGTGATCGGCTTTGCGTCGATGTCGACGACCCGGCCGCGCACGAACGCGTGGCCGAAAGCGCTCTATGAGCTGCTCGAGCTTCCCGCGCGCATGATGGTCCATGCGCTCGACAGGACCGGGGCCGAGCAGCGGCTGCGCGAAAGCCAGGCGCGCTGGAAAAGCCTATGCGACAGCAACGTGGTCGGCGTGCTGTCGATGCGTCGCAGCGACGGCACCATCGTCGATGCCAACGAAGCCGCACTTCGCCTTCTCGGCCGGACGCGCGACGACCTGGCCGACGGAATTCCGTGGAAAGAGACCACGCCGAAAGAAGAGCGCAAGAACGACACCCGCATGCTCGGCATTCTCGAGCGCACGGGGCGCGTGATGCCGTGGGAACGCCAGGTCGAGCGCCCGGACGGAAGCAAGGTGCCGGTGCTCTGTTCGCTGACGTCGCTCGCGCCGCAGTCCGACGAGATGCTGTCGGTGGCCATCGACCTGAGCTCGCGCCAGCGGCTGACCGACGAGCTTCGCCGCCGCGACGACATCGACCGGCTTCACGGCGAGCTCTCGCGCCGGCTGCTGACCCTTGCGGCGGAAAAAATCGAGGAGGCGGTCGTCGAGGCCCTGGGCGACGTCGCGCGTCGCTTCCAGTTCGACGGCGTGGTCATTTTCGACGTGGACGCGAACGTCGAGACCGCGTCGCGGCGTGCGTGGTGGAGCCGCGAATCGATCCGGCAGACACCCGAAGCGCGCATCTCGCTGGCCGACCGGCCATGGTGGCGCGAGCGGCTTCGCGCCGGGCGCACGACTTACCTTGCCGACATCGAAACCCTGCCGGAGAACGCGTCCGGCGAGCGCGCCGCGATGGAGCGCTTCGGCCTGCAGTCGTGCATCAGCGTTCCGCTGCTTCCGGGCGGCACGATGCGCGGATTCATCCTGTTCTTCTGCACACGCCGCATGAGCATTGCCGACGACCTGCTGGCAACGCTGAGAGTCTTCGGCGACATCGTCGCAAATGCGCTCGAGAGGCGCCGTCTCGACCAGGAAATCGCCGGCGCTGCCGCAACGATGGAATGGCGGGTCGAGCTTCGCCGAACGCAGCTCGAAGCCAGCAACGCCGAGCTCGAGGCGTTTGCGTACTCGGTCTCGCACGATCTTCGCGCACCGCTGCGCACGATCGACGGCATGTCGCAGGTGCTGCGCGAGGACTTCGCCGGCGAGCTGCGCGAAGACGCGATCCGGCTTCTGGCACGCATCCAGGTCGCGACCCGGCGCATGGCTCATCTGATCGACGGCCTGCTCCAGCTGTCGCGCGTCGTGCGCACGTCGATGGTGTGGAACGAAGTGACGGTGTCCGACATCGCCGAAGGCATCGCCGACGATCTCCGGCGCCGCGATCCCGAGCGCAATGTCGTCGTGAAGATTGCCCCGGACATCCGCATCACCGGCCACCCGAACCTCATCGCGATCGCGCTGACCCAGCTTCTCGACAACGCGTTCAAGTTCACGGCGCTGCGCGAGCAGGCAATCATTGAGCTCGATGCCACCGCCCGTGACGGGCAGACGCTCGTTTGCGTGCGCGACAACGGCGTCGGCTTCGACCCGGAGTTTGCCGAGAAGCTCTTCGGTGCGTTCCAGCGCCTGCACAACATGGAAGAGTTCGAGGGGCACGGCATCGGCCTTGCCATGGTCGAACGGGTCGTCCGCATGCACGACGGCAAGGCATGGGCCGACGGCGTTCCGGACAAAGGCGCGACGATCTGGCTCTCTTTTCCGCATCGTCCGCATGGTTCGAACGGTCCGCATGGCTCCGCTGGCACGCATGCGGCCGGCCCGCATGCCAAGGCTCGCCCGTGAGCATTGCCGGCAGCGCGAACGGAGCGGCGGCCGGCGGCGACGTGCTTGCCGCTGCGCGGGCGCACGTTGCGGCAGTGCTCGCCCGCACGGTCGGCGACGACGACGCGCGCGATCGGCAGGTACGTTTCCAGGAGCTGACCGCCGGCCTCGCGACCGACTTCATCGGACTTGCCGGAACCGAGCTCGACAATGCGCTCGCGCGCACGCTCGAGCGCATCGCCACTTTCGCCGGTGCCGAGCGTGCGCTTCTCGCACGGCTCGAAATGCCGGGCGAAAAACTGCTGGTGACGCACGAATGGTCCAAGGGTGCTCCCGCCAGCGTGCTCCGCAACATCCATGGCACCAGGGCGATGCAGTGGTCGATGGCGGAGCTGCGCAAGGGGCGCGTGCTCCACTACGAAGATCCCGCCGAGCTTCCGCCCGAGGCCGTCGAAGAGCGTCTCGGCTGGGACCTGTTCGGCCTCGAATCGATTCTCGCGGTACCGGTGCGAAGCCAGCGCGGCGAGCTGCTCGGCTTTGCCGTCTTCGTCACCGCGACGCGTAAAGCCGGCTGGCGCGACGAGGACATGCGGCTGTTCGATCTTGCGGCCGAGATGCTGCGCAGCGCGTTCGAGCAGCAGTCGCTTCGCGCCGAGCTCGAGCGCAGCGAGCTGCGCCTGAGCAAGCTTCTCGAATCGGGCGCAATCGGAATTCTCTCGGTCGATAACGACGGCCGGATCTGGGAAGCCAACGACGGCGCGCTCCAGGTCATCGGAGCGTCGCGCGACGATCTCGAAGCCGGGCGCCTGCGCTGGGATTCGCTTACCCCTGCCGAATTTCTGCCGATGACGCAGAGCGCGTTCGAGCAGGTCGAGCGCGCCGGATGCAGCACGCCCTGGGAGCAGGACATCTACCGGCCCGACGGCTCGCGCGTGTCGATCCTGATCTGCATCGCGCGCATCGACGAGACGCCCGACCACTTCCTCGTCTACGCCGTCGACATCACTGTCGACAAACAGGCCAAGCGCGAGCTCGCGCTTCGCCACCGGCTTGCGCGCCTCGTTACGCTGTTCTCGACGCGGCTGATCGCCGTCGCGCCGCAGGCGATCCACGAGACGATCCAGGATGCGCTGCGCGAAACCGCGGGCGTGCTCGGCATCGACCGCTGCAGCGTCTGGATCGACATCGACGGCGAAGACGGGCTGTCGCGCTGCACGAACGTATGGGACCGGGTCAACAAGCGCCCCCAGATCGACCGGATCCCGCTCTTCAACCGCTACGAGTTTCCGATCTGGGACGAGGATTTCCACCGGCGGCGACCGATGATCGTGCGCGACGTCAAGGCGGACTTCGGCGAAGGTGCACCCGAGCGCCGCTTCCTCGAAATGAACGGTGTCCGCTCCGGCGTGGCCGTTTCGCTGATCGGCAGCGAGAGCTCGATCGGCTTCGTCACGTTCGCAAGCAACGACGTCGTCGAATGGTCGGAGACTACCGTGTCGCTGCTGTGCGTGATCGGCGAGATCTTCGCCGCCGCAATCCTGCGCGGCCGCACCGAAGAGCGCCAGCAGAAAGTTCACGCCGAGCTCGAGCACCAGATCGCAGAACGGACCACCCAGCTCGCCAGCGCCAACCGCGAGCTCGAATCGTTCAGCTATGCGGTCTCGCACGACCTGCGCGCGCCGCTTCGCAGCGTGGATGGATTCAGCCGGATCCTCGTCGAGGATCACGCCGAAGGGCTCTCGGACGGAGCGCGGACCATCATCGAGCGCATCCGCGTGACGAGCCAGAAGATGGGCGACCTCATCGATGCGCTGCTCCGGCTGTCGCGCATCACGCGGCTCGAGCCGCAGTTCGAAGAGACCGACCTCAGCGCGATCGTGCACGAGCTCGCGCTGTCGCTGGCGACGGCCGAACCGGAACGCCGCGTCGAGTTCGTCATTCGCGAGGGGGTTCTCGTCGACGGCGAGCCGCGGCTGCTCGCCGCACTGATCGACAATCTGCTGCGCAACGCGTGGAAATTCACCGCATCGCGAACACGCGCGCGCATCGAATTCGGCGTGGACGACTGTCCCGGCGGTCCGGTTTACTTCGTGCGCGACGACGGCATCGGGTTCGAGCCCTCGCAGGCCGAGCGCATCTTCATGCCGTTCCAGCGGCTGCACGATCCGCGCGAGTTCGAAGGCCATGGTGTCGGGCTCGCGACCGTCAAGCGCATCGTCGGGATTCATGGAGGTCGCGTGTCGGCGACCGGCGAGCCTGGCAAGGGCGCGACGGTGCGGTTTACGCTCGGCAAGCGGGCCTGACGGCCGCTAGAGCCTCGCGATCACGTCGTCCGCGAACCGCCGCAGCGTATCGATCTTCTCCTGCAGCGGAACATCGTCTTCTCCGACATACGGATTTCGGAACCCGACAATGGCATCGGTGATGCCCTGGTCGCGGAGCTTTTTCGCGCCGTCGAGCGTGTACGCGTCGAACGAGATCACGTGAATCTCGAACGGCTTCTTGTCGGTGCCGGCCTCACGCCGCAAGTCGGCGAGCTGCGCGAGCAGAGCGTCGAGATTGTCGGAGCCGCCGCCGTGCATCCATCCGTCGCCGGTGCGCGCCGCGCGGCGCAGCGCCGCTTCGGAATGTCCGCCGATCAGGATCGGCACGGGCTTTTCCGGAACGGGACACATCTTGATGCTCGGAATGTCGAAGTGCTTGCCGTGGAATTCGAAATACTGGCCGGTCATCAGGCCGCGGATGATCTCGATCATCTCGTCCATGCGCCGGCCGCGGTCTTTCCACGGCGTACCGGTGATCGCGAAGTCTTCCGGCCACGGGCTGCTTCCGACGCCGAACGCGACGCGTCCGCCGGTGAGCGCGGCGACCGAGCTGAGCTGCTTGGCGACGTGCACCGGATGGCGGATCGGCAGCTTGACGACGAACGTGGTCGTGCGAAGGCGCGTCGTCACCGCGCCGATTGCCGCCATCAGCGTGAACGGCTCGATGAACGGCTTGCCGTCGAGAAAGCGGCGGTCGCCGTCGGGCGTGTACGGATACTTCGAATCGGAATGCTCGGGGTACGCGATGCTGTCGGGCACCACGAACGACGACCATCCGGATTCGTCGCACGCCCTGGCAAGCGGAAGGAGCTGCATGGGATCGCACATGGACTCGGCGTAGGTGAAGCGCATCGGGCCCTTCTATCGTCGCACGTCATTCTTGCAAAAGTCGCACGGCCGGGGCCGGGGACCCCGCGCAGGCCGGCGCTTCGCCCAGGCCGCGAATCCGAGTAAGTATCGCCGCAGGCGCACGGGCCGGGCGCTTCGAAGACGGGAGCTCCGCCGCGATGACGACAAACCAGTTCGATCTTCCACGGGCGATGCTCCAGGTGCTGGCGATCGGCATCCTGATCCTGAGCGCGCTGTGGATCGTCAGTCCGTTCCTGGCGGCCGTCGCGTGGGCGACGACCATCGTCGTGGCGACGTGGCCGCTGTTCCTGCGGCTCGAGTCGCTGCTCACGCGGCGTTCGCTCGCGGTGGCCGCAATGACCATCACGCTGCTGCTCGTGCTGATCGTTCCGCTGTCGTTCGGCATCAAGGCGCTCGTCGACAACAGCCACCTGATCGTCGAACAGTCGAAATCCCTCGCAGCGTTCCGGATTCCCGAAGCTCCGACATGGGTAGCAAGCCTTCCGCTCGTTGGCACGAAGCTCAGCGCACGTTGGCACTACGCCGCCTCGCTGCCACCCGACGAGCTCACGGCGATACTGGCGCCGTATGCGCAGCAACTGGCGTTGTGGGTCGTCCAGCAGGTCGGCAGCATCGGCATGCTGGTCGTCAATTTCCTGCTGACCGTCCTGATCTCGGCGATCCTCTACACGAACGGAGAATCGGCGGGCCGTTTCGTGCTTCAGTTCGCGCGCCGGATCGGAGGCCAGCATGGCGAAGAAGCGGCCGAGCTGGCGGCCGGCGCGATTCGCGGAGTCGCGCTCGGCGTAATCGTCACCGCGACACTGCAGACGGTGCTGGTCGCGATCGGACTTCTGGTGGTGCAGGTGCCGTTCGCGCCGTTCCTGATCGGGCTCGCGTTCGTGTTCAGCGTCGCCCAGGTCGGCCCGTTTCCGGTTCTGATTCCCGTTACGATCTGGCTCTACTCGACGAGCGGAGCCACGTGGGGAACCGCGTTCCTCGTATGGTCCCTGGTGTGCGGCCTCATGGACAACTTCGTGCGCCCGGTGCTCATTCGCCGCGGCGCCGACCTGCCGCTGATCCTCATTTTCTCCGGCGTGATCGGCGGGCTGCTCGCGATGGGAGTCATCGGGCTGTTCGTGGGACCGGTCGTGCTCGCGGTGGCGTATACGCTGCTCACGGAGTGGGTGTCCGAAGGAGACCCGAACGCGACGTCCATATAAGGTGATCCCGCTATGCGAAAACTGCTGATTGCTCTCGTCCTCGACGTCGCACTGCTCGCTTCACCCGCGCTGCTGCTGGCCTGCGGTACGAGCGCGCCGAAACCGCCCGGTACCGACGCGCCGTCGCGATACCTGTCCACTCATTCCAGCGACGGAGAGCGCGCGACGTACCGCGATTCTTCCGGACGCAGTATCGGAACGGCATCGACGAGCGGCGATCGCACGACGTTCCGCGACAGCTCCGGTCGAGCTTCCGGCACCGCCACGACGTCCGGTGACCGCACGACGTTTCGCGATTCTTCCGGGCGAACCGCCGCGACGGCATCAACGAGCGGGGATCGCACGACCTTTCGCGACAGCTCGGGGCGTACGGTCGGCACCGCGACAACGTCCGGTGATCGTACGACGTTCCGCGACTCTTCGGGGCGAAGCGTCGGAACCGCATCGACAAGCGGGGACCGGACGACGTTTCGCGACAGCAGCGGACGGTCAGTCCAGTCCGCGGACGTGACCGGCAAGCACGAATAGCATTGCGGCTGCTATCCGCCACAGTGGTCCTCCTCGCACTGCTGCTCGCTATCGCGATGCTCCTGGCACTGATCGTCCTCGGAATCCTGCAACCGGGCTCAGGACCTCCGTGGCACTCGGCAGTCTGGGCCGGCGATCGCCCAGTGGCTGCCGAACCCGGAGCTCCCACGCGTGACATCGTACTGACCGCGGACTCCTACGGCGGTACCGTCACTGTCTTCGACGCCGTCACCCGCCAGCGACTGAGACAAATCGACGTCGTTCCCGACGGACGTGAGCCTCATGGCATCGCGCGCACCCTCCTCTATCCCATGCTGCACCGGATTCAGGGCTCCAACTTCGCTCAGGATCTTTCCGTCTCTCCCGATGGAACGACAATCTTTGTGGCTCGCGGTTACCTCGGAGACGTGGCTGCTTTCGATCTCGCCAGCGGCAGCTTGCTGTGGCGAACACCGGTGAGCGGCCTTCGTGCGGACCACACAGCCGTCACACTGGACGGCCGGCGATTGTTCGTCGCCGCAACCACTGCGAATAAAGTCGAAGCGTTCGATACAATCAGCGGCGAGAAGATCGGCGAGTTCGCAACCGGCGAATGGGCGCACGGTATGGAGCTCTCTCGCGACGGTTCCAAGGTCTACAACGGCAGCATCGGTAACCTGCTGCTCCCGGACAGTCGCAAAGGCGAGCGAAACATCACGGTCGCCGATACCAGTTCGCTGCGTGTGGAGAAGACGATTCCTGTTGCTGCCGGACTGCGGCCGTTCGTCGTCAGCGATGACGGTTCGACCGCCTACGCGCAGCTCTCGTATTTTCACGGCCTGGTGAAGATCGACCTTGCCTCCGGACGCGAGACCGCGCGACTCGACCTGCCGGTACCATCAGAAGTCGCGGCGATCGATCCGCACGAGTACACCAACGAAGCGGCACACCACGGGCTCGCGATCTCCGGGAACGGACGAACACTGTGTGCAGCGGCGACCGTTTCCGATTACGTTGCCATCGTCGATGCATCGACCATGCAGATGACCGCGCAAGTGCCGGTCGGCGACGAGCCTGGCTGGGCGGCCACCAGTCCGGACGGACGAAGCTGCTACGTGACGGAACGTGGGCCCGACAGCGTCGCCGTCATCGACTATGCCAGCGGCACGTTGATCGACCACGTAGCCGTGGGTGATCATCCCCAGGCAATCAAGACCGCACGAGTTGCGGCCGGACTTCTCAGCAACTGAAACGCACTCGTCTAGTGAATCGTCACGACGTTGCTTATGTACGCAATGGGCGTGACCTCTTCGCCATCACCGACGAACATGTAGCAGTCCACGGTATCGCCGGCATTGAAATACGTACCCGTCAGAGTGGAAGAGTTCTGGCCCGGTACGCCGCTGCCGCTGACCTCCCAGAAGTAGATATACGACGGGCTGTCTCCGTCGGCATCGTAGAAGCCGTTCGGCGTACAGGTCATCGTGGACGATTCAAAGGCCGTCGTCGGCGTCAGCGAGACCGACGTGAGAGTCGCCGGCGTGTTCTCGATGAACTCCATGTCGCTCGTCACTGCCGACCCGGCGTCTGTTCCATCGTTCGGCGTGACGACGCACTGGATGATGTCGCCCTTGTTGAAGGACGCTCCCGTCAGCGTGGACGCGGTCTGACCGCCTATCGTCGTTCCGTTCTTCTTCCACGAATATCCGAAGGTTACCGTATCTCCATCCGCATCGCTCGTGCCCGACGGTGTGCACGTGAGCGTCGAGGCCTCCTGCGGATCGGTCGGCGTGATCGCCGCCGACGTGACTGCCGGCGCCGTGTTGCCAATGGTCACGGTATTGCTTGTCAGGGCAGCGCCGTCGGCGGTGCCGTCCGTCGGCGTTACGGTGCAACTCACGCTATCGCCTTTTGCAAAGCTCGAACCACCGAGAGTGCTGGTCGTGGCGCTGATCGGAGCCAGGTTGACGGTCCACGAGTACGTATACGTGATGGTATCGCCGTCGGCATCGAATCCGCCATTTGGCGTGCACGTAAGCGTCGTGTCGGTGTAGGCCGTCGCCGGCGTCAGCGAGACCGACGTGATCGTCGGCGCGGTGTTGTCCGGAGGCAAGGTCGTCGGTGTCCCCGGGCCGTGGGTAAAGAGCTCCACGATGTCCGCCGCGGCATCGTCGACGAGCTGGGCCACTTCAGCGGATCGATCCGCGGGCACGCACGTTTCGGCGAGGTCGATCTTCGCGAAGGCGTCGGTCATGGCGGTGGCGGCCTTCGTGACGCAGTCGGCATCGGGCGCGAAAGGTGTGCTCGCCTTGGCGGCCGTCGAATAGCACTTCAGGAGCGCCTTGCACTTCTTGGCGGCGGCTTTGATTTTCTTCGACGCGCACGCGCTCACCGTATAGGCGAGCTCGCCGTCGGAGACATCGAAGGCCATGCCGGACAGCGAGCTGTTCGCGTCGGTATCGACGTTTTCGAAATCACAGGAAAGCGCATCCTCGGCCTTGTCGAGCTTTCCGCCGAATTTCACCTGCGCGTCGATCACACACGTCGAATCGACCATTGCGCTGCTCTTTGCGGCCTTGCTGTAACATCCGAGAACGCTGGAGCACGCCTTGCCGGCGGCGCCGATCTGTTTGCTGCGACACGCTTCGGCGTCTGCTGCGACAGCCGGCCGGGCGGCTGCGAAGATGGAAAGCGCAATGGCGGCAGCGGAAACGATCAGACTGCGAGATACGTGCATGGAAGATCCTCCGGAAATCGTCGACGGTCGCGACGACTAAGCCTTCGGCCGACCTGTGTCCAGCCGCTGAGGGCGGCGCACGATGTAACCGGTCGAGGTTTCGGGTATGCGGACGCATGATGATTGCGGTCCTGACCCTCGCGTGCAGCGCTGGTGCGGCGACGATCGGCGGCGTGTTCCTGGGTTTCTCGGTCTTCATCATGCAATCGCTCGCACGACTGCCCGCGAACCAGGGCATTGCGGCCATGCAGAGCATCAACGTCGTGGTGCTCGAGTCGCGCTTCGTGCCGCTGTTCGTCGCGACCAGCAGCCTGAGCGTGGCGTGCCTGATCGTATCGTGTTTTTTCTGGACGCAGCCGGGCTCGCCGCTGCTCTTCTACTGTGGAGCGCTGTTTCTCGTGGGCTCGGCGCTGGTCACGCTCGCATGCAACATCCCGAGAAACGAGAAGCTCGAGCACATGGACGCCGAATCGCCAGAGGCTCTCGAATACTGGCCGCAGTACGTTCGAGAGTGGACGTTCTGGAACAGCGTTCGCACGGCGGCGTCGCTGGCGTCGGCAGCCCTCGGCGTGCTGTCGGTGCTCCGCTGAATACGGGCCTGCGCTTCGCGCCGCGCGGGATGCGACGAAACGCACTTTGAGCGCTCCGAGATCGCACTCTGGGCGCTTCGGCATCGAAACGTCGCGGCTGTCCATTTTTGTACGCCGCGTGCGCGCTGAATATGTACGAAATCTGGCCTTTGCATCCATGCGTCGTTAAGATGCGTGCTGCGGTGGAGTGGTGGTGGTGGCGGAGCGGTGCCGGGTTCTCCGGTGATCCGCGAGGTCTCCACGAGCAGACGCTGCGAGAAAACTCAGGAGGCCTTCCAGTATGAAGAAACAATTATTGACGTGCAGCGCGGTGCTCGCGCTCGCACTGCCGTCCGCGGCATTCGCGGGCGCATACGGTGAGCGGGAGGAAGCGACCGAGTCGCCCGTTTCGCCGCCGGCGGTGCAGATGCGAGAGGAAGTTCAGGAGAGCGAGGCGTTCTACCGCTCGTTCGCAAGCTTCATCACCGACGCGGAAACTTCCCGCGGCGTGTGGGCGGAAGTCGGAAGCCTGTACTTCAACGACGACACACGCGGCATCGATATCGATGGCGCACACACGTTCCTGCACGTCTCGTACGGCCAGGAGATGTGGGAAGCCGGCCTGCTGCTGCCGTACGAATACGTCAAACTCGATGCCGGCTTCGGAAATTTCGAAGGAGATGGCGTCGGCGATCTCAGCCTCTGGGGCAAAATCGTTCCGGTTCGTACCGACGTATTCACGCTCGGCATCGGCATGAGCGCGAGCTTCCCGAGCGGTGACCAGCAGGCGTTCACGTCGGACGAATACGGCTTCAATCCGTTCCTTACGGCAGGCTTCGTTGCCGGACCGGTCCACCTCGGGACTTCGGTCGGCTACTCGCGCTTCACCGACAGCGAGAGATCCGACGCGTTCACCTACAGCGCCGATGTCCTCGCGCCGATTGGCGACATGGTCGTGCTGCGAGCGGAGCTGATCGGTGCGCACTATGCGGACCTCCATCAGAACGAAGGCCACGGCGTGACGTCGTCGGACATCACGGCATTCGGCGGCGTCGGCGACGACCCGGTGAGCGTCGTGCCCGGCGTGGACATCATCTTCCCGATCGGCGACGCGGGGCAGCTCATGCTGCGTCCGACGGGAGCGATCGGCATTTCCGACGCGGCCGACTGGCAGCTCGGACTCAGCATCGCGTTCGCGCAGACCTGATCGAAGGTCTGCGTTCGCGCAGACCCGACCCACGGTCTGCGCTCTGCGGGACGGCCCGGGCGACGAAAGTCGCCCGGGCCTTTTTTTGCCCGACGATCCTGATTCATGCGGAAACCGGCTTGTGTCGATGCGCTACGGCGATGGGCTTGTTGTTGCGATGCGCAGCGCCGCCAGCGCGGCAATGTCCCTGCTGTACGAACATTCCGCGGGGAATGTTGCGGGATGGAGGCGCGCGCGGTGAGCAATCTCGCCAACGCGAACATTCCCCGCGGAATGTCGGGCGATGGCGGGCGCTCGCTCGGCTCGCGACCCCGAAGCACCCACACAAACCCGCGACGAGCCCTTTCACCTGCGGTTTCGTGCCCGTTCCGTCAGGACCGCCCGATGCCAGCGGTCGCTCAACTTTTGAAGAGCCGGAGCTGATCCTGCGTGGCGACCGGCCTTGCGCGCTTCGGCTGAGCCGAACGATCGTGCGTGAGGACCGTCGCACCGCCGAGGCCTCGACTGGCTGCCCGTTCGGCAGCGACGACGTCTTCGAACGTGGCGCTGCCGCGGTTCTCGAGCATGCGCGCCTGCTCGTCGAGCCGGCGGATTGCGGCAAGCTTCTCGTCGTTGCCGAGCTTCGACAGCGCAAGCGCATGTTTGAGCGTTGCGATCGTCTCGTCGTAGACGCGCAGCGGGACGGGAAACGGATGGCCGTCCTTTCCGCCGTGCGCGAAGGCGAATCGTGCGGGATCTTCGAAGCGTACGGGTGTCCCGTGAACCACTTCGCTGACGAGCGCGAGCGCGGCGACGCTTCGTGCGCCCATGCCGGGCGTCAGCAGCAGCTCTTCGTAGTTGCCCGCTCCGTGATCGGCCGCAGCAGCGAGGGTTCCGCGCAACCGGCGCAGGAACACATCGGTCGGGCGCACGTCGTGGTGCGCGGGCATCGCAAGATGCGGCGGCATCGCGGGCTCGTCCGGTCCGAAAATCTCGACGTTCGCAGGCTCTCCTTCCCGCATCCGTTTGAGCACGTCGACGACCTGATCCGGGCCGGCCTGTGCGAGCGCGAGCTGTTTGTCGCGCGACGGGCGGGCTCTTCGGTCGGTCATGTTCAGAACCGTGCCGTGCGGCGGCCCGTCGATGGCGGCGTGCGGCTCCTCGACGAAGCTCGTCAGGCCTTCGGACAACCAGTGATAGCGCCGCGCCTGGCGCCGGTCGGTATTCATCCCCTGCTGCACGACCACCCACGAGCCATCGCGCGCGAGCACGAAGCTGTGCAGATAGAGATCGAAGCCGTCCTGGACCGCAGCGCTGTCGACCTTCGCCGCCAGCCGGCTCGCGCGCGCCAGCCCGTTTCCGTCCACCCCGATGCGCTCGCCGATGCCGATCAGCTCCTGCGGCGTTCGCCTCGAATGGCGGCCGCGGCCGCCGCAGACGAAGATCCCGAGCTCATCCTCTATCGGAGCAAGACCGCGCTTGAGCGAACCCATCACGCTCGTCGTGATGCCGGAGGAGTGCCAGTCCATTCCCATCACCGCGCCGAACGACTGGAACCAGAACGGATGCGCGAGGCGGCGGAGAAACTCGTCGCGGCCGTAATGATGGACAATCGTCTCGGCAATCAGCCGGCCGAGACGCGTCATGCGCTCGGCGAGCCATGGGGGGACATGCCCGCCATGGAGTGGCAGGTCGGCGCTTCCCGTGCGGCGGCCGTGGTGCAGTCTCGCCATGCAGCAATGTTAGGCGATGCGCGCCCGGATGCGAGAGGGAAAAAGGCGTGGACGTCAGCTGGTGTACGCCGAGTTGAAGACGACGTATTCGGTCGTCAGATCGCTCGTGATCACCGTCGCGGCTCCCGGCCCGTCGCCGAGCTTGATCGCGATCTCATACGCATCGGCTTTCATCGCGCGCCGCGCGGCCACGACGGCGTCCTCGGAGATCACGACGCCGGCGTGCACGAGCGCCACGTTTCCGACGCGCACCTCGAGTGCACCGAGATCGAACGTCGCGTCGGTATTGCCGAGCGCCATGACGAGCCGTCCCCAGTTCGGATCGGCTCCGGTAATCGCACAGCGCACCAGCGGGGAGTTGATGATGCGGCGCGCGGCGCGGTCGGCTTCGTCGTCGCTCGCGGCGCCGGTGATCGTAAGGTCGACCATCTTGGTCGCGCCTTCGCCGTCGCGCACGACCATGCGGGCCGTCTCGTCGAGCACGGCGGCTACCGCAGCAGCTACGGCGGCATAACCCGGTGAATCCGGACCGTCGATCGGCACTCCGGCGACCTCGCCGGAAGCCATCAGAAGGCACGTGTCGTTGGTGCTGGTGTCGCCGTCGACGCTGATGCGGTTGAAGCTCTTTGCGACGCCGTCTTTCAGCATCGCGCCGGCGCAAGCCGGCGACATCTTTGCGTCGGTCAGCACGAACGCGAGCAGCGTCGCCATGTGCGGCTCGATCATTCCGGCGCCCTTCGCCATGGCCGTCACGTGGATCTCGACGCCGTCGACGTTCACCTTGCGCTCGGCCCACTTCGGAAACGCATCCGACGTCATGATCGCGCGCGCCGCGGCGCCGAAGCCGCGCTTGCTCAGCGAGTCCACGCCGACCGAGATCGCGCGCGCCATCACGCGGTGGTCGAGCGGAACGCCGATCACTCCGGTCGAACACGGGATCACGAGCGTCGGCGCGATGCCGAGGCGCGAGGCGAGCTCGTCGCAGCTCCAGCGCGCCAGCTTGAGGCCCTGCTCGCCGGTTGCGCAGTTGGCGTTGCCGGAGTTGATCATCACGGCCTGGAGCTGGCCGTCCTTGATGTGATCGCGCGAGACGACGACCGGCGCGGCAGCGCAGCGATTCTGCGTGAAGACGGCGGCGGCTGCGCACGGACGATCGGCGACGATGAGCGCAAAGTCGCGCCGGCCCTTCTTCTTGATGCCGCCGTGCACGCCGCAGAAACGAAAGCCGCGCACGGCGACCGGCGACGCGGCAGGCTCGATTTTCACGCGAGCTTCCCGTGACATTTCTTGTACTTCTTGCCGCTGCCGCACGGGCACTGCTCGTTGCGGCCGACCGTGCTCGTGGAAGCCTGCGCCGGCCGCTGCGACGGGGCCGCCGAGCTTCCGTGCGACATCACCATCTGCCGTTCGGCGCGCACGCGCTGTTCTTCGAGGCGCTGCTGGCCGATGCGCTGCTGGAACGACTGACGCTCGGCCTGGCGGCGCTGCTCGATCTGTGCCTGCTCCGCGCGCGCGGCTTCGGCCTGTTCGGCGGTGCCCGGTTCGCTCGCGCCGTGCTCGACGGCTTCGGCTTCCTGCTCGGCTTCGGCCTGCTGCATGCGAAGGCGGGCTTCTTCCTCGGTGATGGGACGCATCGCGTAGAGCTTCTCGACGGCGTCGTCTTCGAAACGCGCCATCATCGCTTCGAACAGCTCGAAGCCCTCGCGCTGATACTCCTGGAGCGGGTTCCTCTGCGCATAGCCGCGCAGCCCGATGCCTTCCTTCAGGTGATCCATGCCGAGCAGGTGATCCTTCCAGTGATGGTCGATCGCCTGCAGCAGAACCCACTTTTCGAGCTGGCGCACGACGTCGTCGCCGAACATCCGCTCGCGGCCCTCGTAGGCGTCGCGCACGAACGCGACGAGCTTCTCCTTCGCGCCGGGCTGCGTGATCTTCTCGCGCTCTTCCTCGGGGAGGTCGAAGCGCACGTGATAGTGGCCGAAGACCGCATCGAACAGGCCTTTCCAGTCCCACTCGGTGCGGCGCTCGCCCGGAAGAAACGTCTCGATCAGCGCTTCGGCCTGCTCGGTCGCCAGCTCGAGCGCTTCGTTGCGCAGGTTCTCGGACTCGAGATAGGCCCGGCGGCGCGCATAGACGATCTCGCGCTGCTTGTTCATCACGTCGTCGTATTCGAGAAGATGCTTTCGCATGTCGAAGTTGTGACCTTCGACTTTCTTCTGCGCATTTTCGACAGCGCGCGAGACCATGCGCGATTCGATCGGCACGCCTTCTTCCATGCCGAGCCGCTGCATCAGGCCCTGGATGCGTTCGGCGCCGAAGATCCGGAGCAGGTCGTCTTCGAGCGACAGGAAGAACCTGGACGAGCCGGGATCGCCCTGGCGGCCCGACCGGCCGCGCAGCTGGTTGTCGATGCGGCGCGACTCGTGGCGTTCGGTCCCGAGGATGTGGAGACCGCCGGCGGCAACGACTTCGTCGCGCTCGGCTTCGCACTGCGCCCGGAACTTCTCGAGCATCTCCGGATAGCGCGCGTCTTCCTCGCCGAGCTGGCATGCGGCGCGCGCAAGGAACACGGGATTGCCGCCGAGCACGATGTCGGTGCCGCGGCCGGCCATGTTGGTCGAGATCGTGACCGCGCCCTTGCGTCCGGCCTGCGCGACGATTTCGGCCTCGCGCTGGTGCTGTTTCGCGTTGAGCACGTGGTGCGGCACGCCGTCGACCTTGAGCTTGGCGGCCAGCATCTCGGACTTTTCGATCGAGATCGTGCCGACGAGCACCGGCTGCCCGCGTTCGTGGCAGTCCTTGATCTCTTCGATCACCGCGTCGTATTTCTCGCGTGCGCTCTTGTAGACGACGTCGGGATGGTCCTTGCGGACCATCGGGCGGTTGGTCGGAACCACGATCACGTCGAGACCGTAGATCTTGCGGAACTCCTCGGCCTCGGTCTCGGCGGTTCCGGTCATGCCCGAGAGCTTCTCGTACATGCGGAAATAGTTCTGGAACGTGATCGTCGCGAGCGTCTGGTTCTCGCGCTCGATGCGCACGCCTTCCTTGGCTTCGACGGCCTGGTGGAGACCGTCGCTCCAGCGGCGCCCCGGCATCAGGCGTCCGGTGAACTCGTCGACGATGACGACCTGGCCGTCGTGGATCATGTAGTCCACGTCGACCTTGTAGAGCGCGTGCGCACGCAGGCCCTGGTTGACGTGGTGCAATACTTCGATCGCGGTCGGATCGTAAAGGTTCTCGATCTTCAGCAGGTCTTCGACGAACGCGACGCCTTCCTCGGTGAGCATCGCCGAGCGCTGCTTCTCGTCGACCGTGAAATGCTCGTCCTTCTTCAGGCGCGGGATGATGCCGTTGATCGTGTAGTACTTCTCGGTCGACTGCTCGGCCGGGCCCGAGATGATCAGCGGGGTACGCGCCTCGTCGACGAGGATCGAGTCCACTTCGTCGACGATCGCGTAGTGGAGCGGCCGCTGCGCGAACGACGTGACCGAGAACTTCATGTTGTCGCGCAGGTAGTCGAAACCGTACTCGTTGTTCTGGCCGTACGTGATGTCGGAGCGGTAGGCGGCCATGCGCTCGTCGTCGGGCATGTCGTGGTAAATGACGCCGACCGACATGCCGAGGAACCGGTAGATCTGTCCCATCCAGTCCGCATCGCGGCGGGCCAGGTAGTCGTTGACGGTGACGAGGTGGGCACCCTTGCCGCTGAGCGCGTTGGCGTACAGCGGCAGCGTCGCGACGAGCGTCTTGCCTTCTCCGGTCTTCATCTCGGCGATGCGGCCGGCGTGAAGAATCAGGCCTCCGACCATCTGCGTGTCGAAGTGCCGCATGTTGAGCACCCGTTTGCCGGCTTCGCGCACGGTCGCGAATGCTTCGACGAGCATGGAGTCGAGCGGCTCGCCCTGATCGAGCCGTTCACGGAAGCGCACGGTCTGCGCCGCAAGCTCGGCGTCGGACATCGCCGCGATCGTCGGCTCCATCTCGCCGATGCTGGCGACCACGGGCCGCAGACGCTTGATGAAGCGGGTGCTGATGTCGCCGACGATTTTCTTGCGGAGATTCTCGAGCATGTTCGACTGGGCGCTGCCTTTCCAGGCGGCGCAGCGGGCGCCACCTTCGCTAAGTCCTTATCTCTCTGAGGCAAGCCGGCCGGCCGGTTTGTCTGCTGGCCACCCTTTCAGGAGTAGATGAGGACAACCACGGTCGCGGCCCACAGCGCCACCGCGCCGAGCAGCGGCATATCGCCGAGGAGTGCTTCCGTCGGGTTCCCGCCCTGGTCGCGGCCGTATATGAGGAAGAGGTATCGAAAAACACCGCAGACCACAAAAGGCACGGTGAGATAGAGCCGGCTGGTGCCGAGACGCTGGGCGACCTCGGTGCTGAGCGTGTATTGCGTATAGATCATGACCACCAGCAGCGCCGACAGCACCAGCAGCGCATCGAGGGGAACCCGCAGGTAAAGCTCAGGCGCCGGCCGGTCGGCCGACGCATTCGCACCCCGCGGGTCGAGCTCCGCGCGCCGGTTGGCGAGCGCGAGGAACATCGCCAGCAGAAAAGTCGCAAGGAAGAGCCAGGCCGACATGTGCGCGCCGGCCGTCACTACACCGGCGGCGGTCCGCAGCACGAATCCGCCCGCAATCGTCACTACGTCGATGACCGGAATGTGCTTGAGCTTCAGGGTGTAGGCCGCCTCGAGCGCGAGAAACGCCGACACGCACATCACCATCGGAAGTCCGATCGCGCCGGCCCCGGCAAGCGCCGCCGATGCCAGCCCGACCGCGAGCGCCGTCGCGCTCGACGACGAGATCCGGCCGGCGGGAATCGGCCGCGAGCGTATGCGGACGTGATGACCGTCACCGCTCGTCTCGAACAGGTCGTTCCACACGCAAGCCGAGCTCGACGCCAGGCAGAACACGATGAAGCCGGCAAGGGTGCGGGCGACGGCGGCGCTGTCGCCGAGATGCAGCGAGAACACCAGCGCGATCAGCACGAACCCGTTCTTGATCCATTGCGTCGGCCGGAGCGCCGCCCACAGGTCTGCGGCCACTATTCGTCGAGCTCCGGCTCGTTCTCCGCGGTCGCCGAGATCTCTTCCGGCTCGGTCTCGATGGCCGCCTTGATCCAGCGCCACAGCGCATCGATGCCAGTGCCGCTCTCCGACGACGTCGCCATGACGACCGCCGGCGCGACCGCCGCGCGGATCCCGGCGAGCTGCCGGGCGAGCGCCGATCTTTTGAGCTTGTCGGCCTTGGTCGCGACGAACGCGTACGGAAGCCCGACCGAATCGAGATATGCGGCCAGCTCGTATTCTTCGTCTTCGGGTCCGCGGCGAACGTCGACAAGAATCAGCACGCCCGCCAGCTCCTGGCGCGTGGAAAGGAAACGCTCGATCAGTTTCTTCCAGGCGGCGCGCTCGGTCTGCGAGCGGCTCGCGTAGCCGTACCCCGGCAGGTCGACGAGCGTGAACGCATCATTGATATCGAAGAACATGAGGCCGCGCGTGCAGCCTGGCGTGCGGCTGGTGCGCGCCAGCCCGCGCCGCCCGGTCATCGTGTTGAGCAGCGACGACTTGCCGACGTTCGAGCGACCGGCCACCGCGACTTCCGGATGAACGGCCGCAGGCATGGACGCAATCGTCGTCGCGGCGGCGCGGAACTCGGCTCGTAGAACTTTCATGCAGAAAAAACGCGAGGCCGTCCCCGGTGGGAGACGGCCTCGCAAGGTGTCCGTCGGACGAAGGGAATCAGCTCGTCTGCTTCTTGATCGCCCGGACCTGGTTGACGAAGCTTTCCTTGATGGCGCTGCGCTGCACGTCCTCGGAGATCGGAAGCGCAATCTTGTCGGTCTGCTTGGCGTCGTACGTGTACAGCGACTTGGTTCCGTCAGGCGAGCCGGTCAGCGTGTAGGTGCCCTCGATGTCGGCAATCGTCGACGTCAGGGTCTTGATCTTGAGCGTCTTGGCGGCGTCGTCGAAGTCCATCGCCACCGTGAGCTGCTGGAGGTTGTCGAGCGCCATCACGTGCAGCTCGAGCTCCTTGTGGTTGCCTTCGTCCTTGAGGATATCGCTCTTCTTGTACTGCTCGCTGTTCTTGGAGAGCAGCTCGGGGTGCTTCATGGCGGCCCAGACCTTGTCGGGCGGCGCATCGATGCGCGATTCCATGTGGATCGTGAAGACTTTGCCGTCCTTCTTGATGTCGGCGGCGGCGATCTCCTCGATCGGGCCTTCCCACTTTACGGCGGCATTCTTGGCGCGGAAGTATCCGGAGATCGCGTCGCAGCCGGAGAATGTCGCTACCGAGACGAGTGCGGCGGCAATGACGAACAGACGTGCATGGTGCTTCATGGGCGGTCCTCAAAGACGGCGCAGCGGGCGCCGGGTTTGCTTCAGAGATTTAACGGCCCTGCTGCGGTCGCGGCAGGCGCCATCGGCGCGAAGCTAGACCGATTGCGACCGCCAGACAAACCGGCAGGCGCCCGTCCGACTGGCCGGGCGTCGGCTTCGGGCGATCGAAAGCGTGGGTGGTTCGGCCGCTGCGGCCGGTATCAGAACGAGGCGCTGGAGCCGGTATCACCGAGACGGCCGTCCTTGTCCTCGCTTGCCGGGCGGCCTCGAACGCCGTTGAAATGTACCCGCTCGCGGCCGGTCATCATGTCGGTCGTCAGCACGTAGTCGCCGCCGAGCGACGGCACCCAGACTCCGTCGGCTACGTCGCGGTTGGCTCCCGAGAGCACATACGCAAATCCGCCCGTCACGCCGCCGAGAATTCCGTACGTGACCTTGACCGGCATGTAGACCACGTTGGCCAGCACGGCCACCATTCCGATGCCGAAGTCCGAGCCGGCTTCCTTGGTCTGCGCTGCATGGGCATCCGTCGCCGGAGCCACCCACGCGAGAACCGCAGCCAGCACGGCCACGGCAAATCGATTCGTTCTGTTGTGTTTCATCGCTGCCTCCACACCACTTCCTCTTTCCTCGTCGCTGCCACTGCCCGGCACGGGTGCCGCGGGGGCTGGGACCGGCTCTGCGCTCGCCGGCCGTTGGCTGGACCGCCCCAGACTGCCATTCCGTCGCTTCGCAGCAAGGGCCTGTACAGGAATGAACAGGACCGGGACGAGAGCTCGTCGGCTCGCCATCTGATGAATGAGAGTCTATCAGCTTTTTATCGGAACGAGAGCTTGTCAGCTCTCCATTTGAACGAGAGCTTCTCAGCTCTCTATCTGAACGAGAGCTTCTCAGCTCTCTATGTGTCAACGAGAGCCTGTCAGCTCTCTACGCGAAACACGCAGCCGGCGGGGAGGCGTTCTACGAGGTCGGCCAGTGCGCGCTCGAGATAGGACTCGTCCTTGGACTCGAGCGTCAGCCGGACACGGTAGTTCGGGTCGGAAAGCTTCGGATACGAGCCGAGCAGCAGGTCGGGAAACGCCGTCAGCGTGGCGTTGAGAAACTCGGCGATTCGCGTCTCGTTGTCGCGAACGAGAACCTGCCGGAGAAAATACGGCCTTACCACGAAGCGATCGCGCAACGAGAGGATCTTGGCCTGAAAAAGCTCCGGGATCCCGGGAAGAATGTACACGTTGCGGACGAGCACCGTCGGAAACGCGAGCTTGTCGTCGACGATCAGCTCGGCGCCGTCGGGAATCTGCGCCATCTTCAGATGCGCCGCGTTGACGCGGCTGCCGACGAAGTTCTCGATCGCACGCCGCAGCTCGATGTGCTCGACCAGGCGCAGGCCGAACGCGGCCGCCACTCCGTCCATCGTGATGTCGTCGTGAGTCGGCCCCACTCCGCCCGACGTGAACACGACGTCGTAGCGCTCGGAAAGGTCGAAGACGTCGGTCGCGATCTTCTCGACGTCGTCCGGTACGACCACGACGCGTTCGAGCGATACGCCGAGGCTCCTCAGCTCGCGCGCGAGGAACGGCGTATTGATGTCGGTGACCTTGCCCGAGAGGATTTCGTTGCCGATGACGGCAAAAGCGGCGGTCAGATGGTCGCGCACTCGGACGAGCCTACCACGCCGGCCATCAGCGCACCATTTCCTCGTCGAGGTCTCGCACCTCGGCGACGAGGTACTCGCGGAGCTTTTTCTTGACGGCGGCCTCCATCTGTCGCACGCGCTCGCGGCTCACCCCGTAGCGATCGCCGAGCTCCTGCAGGGTCAGCGGATCCTCGGCCACGAGCCGCTCGCGATAGATTTCGGCCTCGCGGCCTTTCAGGCGCGAACCGAACTCCTCGATCTTCTCCTTCATCAGAGCGTAGAACTCGCCATCGGATACGTCCTGCTCGGCGCTGTGGCCGGGCGCAGGCAGCAGATCGAGCATCGTGCCGGTGCCGCCGTCGTGACCGAGCGGGGTTTCGACCGAGACTTCCGACGAGCTCGCCAGCCGCTGGTCCATCTCGATGACTTCTTTTTCCTTGACGCCGAGCACATCGGCGATCTGCTTGGCCGACGGCGTGAATCCGAGCGACTCGAGGCGCGCCTTTTCCTTCTTCAGGTTGAAGAACAGGCGGCGCTGCGCCTGCGTGGTGCCGACCTTGACGAGCCGGAAGTTGTTCATCACGTAGCGGATGACGTACGCGCGGATCCACCACACGGCATACGACGGAAAGCGCACGCCGCGGTACGGATCGAACTGCTTGACGGCTTCGAGAAGCCCGACGTTGCCTTCCTGGATGAGGTCGAGAAGGTTGTGGAACGCCCGCTGGTATTCGCGTGCGACGATCACGACGAGCCTCAGGTTGGCCGTCACCAGCTTGACGGCCGCATCGGCGTCGTGGTGATGGAAGTAGCGTAGCGCGATCTCGTGTTCTTCTTCGCGCGAAAGCACCGGATACGTGCGGATCTCGGAAAGGTAGCGTGCGAGCGAATCCGTCGGCGCGATCGCCGGCTGGTCCTTGCCGGCCGGAACCGGCAGCGCGCCGTCATCGGCGGAAATTTCGATCTCGTCGATGTCGGGCGTGTCCGCGTCGCCGAATTCGGCATCGATGAGCTCGGATTCGAGGACTTCCGGCTCGGCTTCGAGCGCTTCGCCGGCGTCTGCGGTTTCGCGAGCCTCGTCGGTCTCGTCAGGCTTGTTGTCGACTTGCGAAGCTGCGGAAGACTTTCGGCGGCGGTCGGCGCTTTTGACGGAAGCCGGGGCCTTGCCTGCAGACGGTGTTGCCGCTGCGGCCGGCGTTTCCTTTGCGGAGGAAGCTTTGGAAGAGGCGGGTTTGCGAGCGGCCATGCGACGTACGAGCGGCCTCAGGCGATGCCCGGACCGGTTTCGCTTGCGCGGCCGGCCAGCCGGGCTAGGCCTTGGTCGGATCCGATACCGGCGAGACGACGCCGGCGGCAATCTCACGAAGCGACGTGACGACTTCCTTGTTTTCCGTCTCGACGAGCGGCCTGGAGCCGCGCAGCAGCTGCTTGGCGCGGCGCACGGCCACGGTGGCAAGCAGGAAACGGTTTTCCACTCTCTCGAGACAGTCTTCGACGGTTACTCTTGCCATTGCACTTCCTTAAGGGATTTCGCGCGATTATCGTCGGGCCGCCGCCGAAGTCAACGTGCCCTTGCAGCACCCCGGGAGGTCCGTCGTGACGTCCACCGAGCAGATCGTCCTGTGGATTCTCGCATTTGCCGCAACCCATATGGGAATGGCCTCACTTCGCGTGCGGCCGCGCCTCGTGGCCGCGCTCGGAGAAGGAGCGTATCTCGGCATTTACACCGTGGTTTCGTTCGCGACGTTCGTGCCGCTGGTGATGGCTTACCTGCGGGGGATCCACGGCGGTGCGATGCTGTGGAACCTGCGCAGCGTGCCGGTCGTTCATGCCGTTGCGCTCGGCGTTGCGTGGCTCTCGTTCACGCTCGCGCTCGCCGCGCTCGTGCAGCCGAGCCCCGCAAGCATCGGGCCGCGCACCACGACGCGCGCGCGAGGCCTGACGCGCATCACGCGCCATCCGCTGTTCATGAACATCGGGATCTGGGGACTCGCCCACTGCGTGGTCAACGGGTTCGTCAACGACGTGCTGTTCTTCGGCGGCATCTTTCTCGTCGGGCTTTTCGGATGCATGCACCAGGATGCGCGCAAGCGTGTCACCGAAAAGGGCGTGCTCGATGAGTTCTACGCCGAGACCTCGCTGGTGCCGTTTGCCGCAATCGCAACCGGACGCGGAAAGCTGGTGCCGGGCGAGCTGCCGTGGATCGGGATCGCCGTCGGCGGAGTCGCGTCGCTCGCGCTGTATCATTTCCACGACGCGATGTTTCACTGAGCGGCGTCGCGGCAAACGGTGCCGTCGCGGGTTTCGCACGCGACGCGCGGTCGCCGCTACTGGAACACGATGTCGTCGAACAGGGCCTCGATCGACGGCGGGGAATCGACCGCATAGACCATCGGCCCTACCTGGAGCGTTGCCGCGAGATCCGGCCGGTTGAACGAGTGAATCATCGTCCACGAATCGCCGGACGTTGCGCGCCAGTACATTTCGATCGTCGCGCCGCTGCGCCGCAGGCGGACCTGGCCGCTCGCGGTTCCCGATGGTGTCGCAGCCCACGTGCTGACCGAATCGTCGGTCGATTTGTACTCGTAGCACGTGCCCTGAACGTTGCTGCCCGCGCCCATCGCCGTATGCACCGTATTGACCGGGCCGGCGGCGGGATCGCGCGCGAGAATTCCTGCGAACCGGTATTCGGGCGGTGGAGGATTCGACGTCATCGACGGATCGCGGACCGTGAGCGTCGCCGTTACGTCGAAGTCGCCGGTCACTTCCTTGTACACGAGCGGGCCTTCTCCGGCCTGGTACCAGACGTTGCCGCCGCCGCTCACGGTCGGCGTCAGGTGCAGCGCACCACCGGATACGCTGATCGTGACGAGCCCCGGATGAAGAACCGTCCACGACGGGTCGAGACTCGTGCCGTCGAACGTATCATCGAGCGATTCCTCCGGCGGACCTCCGAAGACCGCCGGTGTACACAGCTCGACCGCCTTGAAGCCTGCGATCGTGCGCGAACCGAACTGGTCGGTCACGACAACGGGCGCGATCTCCGATGCCGGACACTTGAGCCGGTAGCAGAGCCTGCTGTACGCCAGCTCTTCGCCGTCGAGCGTGATCACCGACCCGCCCGTGATCGACGTGACCGTTTTTCCTGCGGGCACGCAGAATTCCTTCGCGCGGCCCTTGATGGTGCAGCCTTCGAGCCCGAAGCCCGCCGTGCTCGCGTCGAGGTCGACCGCGGCACTGTCGAACGTCGTCGCGTCCTTGATCTTGAAGCATTTCAGGTGATCGTCGGTCTGCGCCGCCGCCGACGCCGCAAATGCAATCTGCATCGCGGCCGCGACGAGAGCCTGTACGGATGCGAAATGAATGGTGGAAAAGTGATTCATGATTCGCGGCCCTCCCCGCGGTGGAATCTAGCTTTCCGCCACGGACTCGTCGATCGGTTTCCGCCGGCAAATGCGCTGCACGCGACGGTACGTCCGCTACGCCGATCGCTTCGGCAGCCGCGCGCCGCGATTTACCTGCGGATGCCGAGCTGCTCGGGCGTCGGAAAGCGGATCAGCATCATCTGGACGGCGTGTGCGACGAGGCGCCGGCGACTGTCCCACATCGTGACCTCGGCCGACGCGTACCCGTCGCCGGCCCAGTGGCTCACGACGCGCGTCAGGAACCATTCGTCGTCTGTGTCCGAAAAAAACCGCATCGAGATGTCGACGCTCGGCGCGTGAAAGAACGGATAGCCGGGACCGTGGTACTGGCCGATCGCGATCGGCATCGTGTCGGCAAGCGGCACGAGAACGATGGGGTCGATCCTTCCGTCAGTGATCTTCGGACGCGTGCGATAGCGGATCCAGCGGATCGCCTCCGCGTCGCCTCCTTTCCACCCGGTCTCGAACGACGAGAACGATTTGATGCGCCGGGTCTCGACGTTCGAAAAGAACGACGGGTTGAACGTCGGCGCGCCCGCCGGCGGCGTGGCAGGCTCCGGATAGTCGAGCGGCGGCCCCGCGTCGGGCGGCTTCGAATACGCGTAGTCGAACCCGTCGCGCGTCTCTCCGAACGCAGCCGTCACCAGATGTCCGGCGCCTTCGCTGCCGGGAGTGCGCACGTTGGCCTGAAGCTGCGACATGCGGTTGCCGACGCGAAGCCGCGTGACGTCGATCTCGATGTCGCCGCCGCCGACGGTGGAGACGAACATCGTCGAAAACGATCGAAGCCGCTGGTGGGGCTGGTCGAGCTCGGCTTCGAGCGCTGCAAGGCCGAGTGCCGTGGTCACCCCGCCGCTCGGATAGATCGGCGCGTTCCAGTCGCCCGAAAGGTGCGTGCGATAGCGGCCGGCAGCGTTGCCATCCGGATCGACGACGAGAGAATCGGAAATGCATGGGTGCGTGGTCACGGTCACGAAGAATGCGAAGCGCAGGGTTCCCAGTCCAGCGACACACTCCGGTGAGCCGGTGCGCTTCGCGGAACCTGCGCGTGCGCTTGTGCTGACGGCTGGTGTCGTCAACAACGATCCCGCGTGATCCGCACGGCGGATCTTTGCGGAGGCTGCGATGAAAGACTGGCAAATCCATGGAATCGAGATCGCCAACTGCAACTGCGCATGGGGCTGCCCGTGCCAGTTCAACGCACTGCCTACCACCGGGCAATGCGAAGCCGTCTGGGCGATGCGCATCGACAAGGGAAATTTCGACGGGACGACGCTCGACGGCCTGAACTGGGGCTTCCTCGTCTGGTGGCCAGGCGCCGTTCACGAAGGCAACGGCCGCATGCAGGTTTTCGGTGAGGCGCGCGCGACGCCTGCGCAGCGCGCGGCACTCGAAGCCATCGCTTCCGGCCGCGAGTCGGACGAAGGCACGTACTTCCAGATCTTTGCGGCGATGGCGCCGAACGCAGTGCCGCCGGTCTGGGCGCCCGTCGAGATCGAATGCGATCTCGACTCGAGAGTCGCACGGCTCTCGGTTGCAGGGCTCATCGAGACCAAAATCGAGCCGATCCGCAACCCGATGAGCGGCGTGGCCCATCGCGCGCAGGTGACCCTGCCCGACGGCTTCGAGTACAAGACCGCCGAGTACGCGAGCGGCACCACGAAAACGAGCGGGCCGATCTCGCTCGACCTGCGCGCATCGCATGCGCATCTGGCCAAAGTCGGATGGGACGCGCATCGCCTGATTCCGTAGCAGACGACGCTTCGGCTGCGGACTCGTCTTCCCGGCGCGATCGCCGTTTCATCCTTGCCGGCGTCGTGCTCGTGGCGGCGCTGTCGTGGCTCTACGTCGTTCCGGCAGCCCGCGACATGTACGGCAGCATGAGCGGCCTTGCATCGTGGATGATGCAGGACCACTGGACGGTGCGCTACGGCGCGCTCATGTTCCTCATGTGGACCGTGATGATGGCAGCGATGATGCTCCCGAGCGCGATCCCGGCCGTACTCACCTTTGCGACGATCGTGCGCCGCCGCACCCAGCCCGACCGCCCGGTTGCCCGCACCTACGCATTCGCCGGCGGCTATCTCGTTGCGTGGACACTGTTCAGCGCCGCCGTAACGGTGCTGCAGTGGTTGCTTTCCGAAGCAAAGCTTCTTTCGCCGATGATGGAGTCGGCGAGCGCACCGATGAGCGGCTTCCTGCTGGCTCTGGCGGGCATCTACCAGTGGACGCCGCTCAAGAGCGCGTGCCTCGAGAACTGCCGCTCGCCGATGATCGCGCTGTCGCAGCGCTGGCGTCCCGGCATTGCCGGTGCGCTGCGCATGGGTCTCGACTACGGCATCTACTGTATCGGGTGCTGCTGGGCGCTGATGCTGCTGCTGTTTGCAGCGGGCGTGATGAGCCTCGCGGCGATCACGACGATCACGATTCTGGTACTGCTCGAAAAACTTGCGCCGTTCGGGGCGTTCGGCGGGCGCATGACCGGTGCAGCAATGGTCGTTGCCGGCGTGTGGGTTGCGATCGGTTGAGGCTGTCGGCAGCGTGGTGCGTGGCCGCGGTGCAGCGACCGCGCCGTTAGACCGGGTCAGCTCGCGTCGCGTTCTTCGTTCCAGTGAAATCGGTGCATCACACGATGAACCACGGGCGAAAGCATCAGCGCAGTTACCGCGACGAAGACCAGTCCCGCGTACAGTGCGAAGCATCCCGCGAAGAGCTTCCCACCGTCGGTCTGCGGCGGGTTCACCGGACCCATGCCGCCGAGCAGCATCGTCACGTTCAGGAACGCGTCGATCCACGAAAGCTTTTCGAAGTGCACGTAGCCTGCCATTCCTCCAGCCAGCGACCCCAGGATAAGGCCCAGCGCCGTCGCCAGGTGCACCAGCAGCCTTCGAACGAAAGCGGCAATCGGAAGCAGCGCCTCATGTCGGTGTTCGTACATTTGCATCTCTCCAGCAGATCGACCGGCCAGTATCATTGCGGGCACTTGCCAGTGCGTCGAACGAAACCCGACCGATGCGGGCAGCTTGTGCGTCGTGCGCCGGCATCAAGGCACGGTTCGAGCGCGGAGGGTCATGGTGACCGATGACAAATCCGGGCCGCCGACCTGCATACCATCGCGACGGTTTCGCGCTCGCCGTGCGGGCGTGCTCGGCGCACGACTTGCGGCAAGGCTGTCGCGCGTAGATAGTCGGCTTCGTTCGCGTGTGACAAAGATTACTCCGGAGCCTCGAGCGCGCCGGACTGCGTTCCTCTTCGAAGCAGCGATTCACAGGACAAAACGATGCCACGAAAAACCAGCGTTCCCGGCGTTGGCCGTAAACTGGGCGGTCGGTGCGGCCTTGCGCTTCTCGTCGCCTGTTGCGTGGTGCCGGCGGCATGGGCCGGCCACAAGAAAGATTCCGGCGCGCAGGATTCGGCGAAATCCGCTTTTTCGCCGGATGCTCAGCAGTCGCCGCAGCCAGAGCCGCAAGTCCAGTCGCCGCCTCCCCAGCCGAAATCGGATCCGCGAAAGACGTTTCAACCCCGCGAAGGCCAACCGAGCTCGCGTGGAGTCCAGCAGAGCGACGCTCACAAATCTTCGCAAGCTGCCGCTTCGTCGCGGCCCGGGTATCCGGGCGCGGAGTCGCGCCATCCGGACGGTCGCGCGGCTGCGGAATCGAACGGACGCTACGGCGGCCGGCCGTACAGCACGAATCCGCCCGCCGACACCGGCGAAGAGCCAGACGAATCCGAAGACCACCCGGACACCGCGAGCGAGTAGCGCCCGCGAACGCATCAGCCAGCGGTAATGTCACCGGCTCGACCGCCGGATCGATCAACGCTCGCGCGACGCCGCGAGCAGATACTCGACGTTGCCCTGCGCGCCGCGAAGCGGGGATTCGATCGTGCCGATCACGTGAAGACCGGCTTTTCGCGCTGCTTCGACGGCGCTCTCGAGCGCACGCAAACGGACCTCCTCGGAGACGACGACGCCGCGATCGGTGTCGGTCGCGGCGACTTCGAACTGCGGCTTTACGAGCAGCACGAAACGCGCCGCCGGCGCCGCCAGCGCGATGAGGGACGGCAGAATGGCGGCGAGCGATACGAACGAGAGATCGGCGACCACGATGTTCGGTCGAGGCTCGAGCAGAGCCGGATCGATGCTTCGCACGTTGGTCCTTTCCATCAGCACGACGCGCGGATCGCCCCGCAGCGACCACGCGAACTGGCCGTAACCGACGTCGACCGCGTAAACACGCGCCGCTCCGCGCTGCAGCAGGCAGTCGGTGAAGCCGCCGGTCGAACAGCCGGCGTCGAGACAGATCGCCCCCTCGACATCGATGCGAAAATGCTCGAGCGCGGCATCGAGCTTGTCGCCGCCGCGGGAGACGAAACGTCCGCGCGCACGCACCGTCAGCGCGGCGTCGATCGCCACCTGCTCGCCCGCCTTGTCGATGCGGCGCGTTCCTTCGAGGACGAGACCGGCGAGCACGAGGCGCGCGGCCTCGGCACGCGTATCGGCAAGACCGAGCGCAACCAGGCGATCGTCGGCTCGAACACGCGAAGCCAGGCTACGCTCCGGCGAGATCGGTTGCCGTCGCGACCGCATCGGTCGCAACCTGGATGATCGAAGTCGCATCGCGCGAAAATGCCGCCAGCGATTCGACCGCCGCCGCAAGCTCGTCCTGCAGCAACGCATGCGATCCGTCGATTCCGAAAAGCGCCGGATAGGTGAGCTTGCCCGACAGGCGATCGCCGCCTTCGCGCTTTCCGGTCACCGCGGTCGGCGCCGTCTCGTCCTTGATGTCGTCGGCGATCTGGAACGCGAGCCCGAAGCGCGTACCGAACTCGGTCAGGCACGCGAGATCGCTTTCGCCGGCACCGGCCAGAAGTGCGCCGGCGCGCGCGGCCACGCGAAGGAGCGCACCGGTCTTGCGCGCGTGGATCGCCTGCAGCAGCTCGACCTCGCGTGCGGGCGCAGCGGCCCGCACGACGGAAGCCACCGCGCCTTCATTGTGGAGGCGACCGCCGTGGATCGCATCGGCCATGAGGTCGGCGGCCTGGCCACCGACCATTCCTTCGCGTCCGGCTGCGCGCGCGATTTCCTGGATCGCCCGCGCCTGCAGCCTCGCCTCGGCCACGGGCTCGAGCATGACGACGAACGCTTCGGTCAACAGCGCATCGCCGGCGAGAATCGCCATCCCGTCACCATAGACGACATGGTTGGTCGGCATGCCGCGGCGAAGATCGTCGTCGTCCATCGCCGGCAGGTCGTCGTGGATCAGCGAATAGGCGTGGATCATTTCGAGGCCCGCCGCGAAGCGCGCAAGCTTCGATGCCGGCGTGCCGAGGCTTTCGGCGACCGCAAGCAGCAAGAGCGGCCGGATGCGTTTGCCGGGCGTGCGCAGCGAGTAGCGCATCGACTCGACCAGACGGTCGACTCCGAACCCTTCCGCGCCTTTGGAATCGAGCGCGGGCAGCGCGGACGAAAGGGCTTCTTCGACGATCGCGGCCAGGCGAGCGGTAACTGTCGCCTGTCGCGACGCGGCGCCGGACATCAGTCGATGACCTCGTCGTCCTCGTCGCCCGAACCCGCTGCGCCGCGTTTTCCGGAAGCGGCAAACGGCGTCGCCGAAGTCGAGCCGTCGGCTCCCTGCGTGAGCTCGTCGATGCGCGTCTGCACGGCGTCGAGCCTCGTGTGAAGCGCGCGCACGAGCGCGATTCCTTTTTCGAATGCGGCCAGCGACTCTTCGAGCGGAAGCTCGCCGGCCTCGAGCCGGCGAACGGTTTCTTCGAGCTCGCTCATCGTGCGCTCGAAGTCCGGATTGTCTTCGCCCTTGGTGTCGTTGGCCATGGTGTTCCTGATTCAGCCGATCCGGGAGGCAACGCGTTCAAGATCCTGCGGGCGGTTGACGTTGTGCATCTCGCGCGGATCCGGCGCGCCGATCTCGAGCGCACCGATGCGAACGACGAGCCGGTGAAGCGCCCGGTTTCCTTCCCTTAGCCCAGCGGCAAGGAACGGCAAAACCCGGCGCGGATAGAATGCGACCAGCGGCTCGAGCCCGCGATGGCTGCGCACGACGATGGCCCGGCCGCTGGTTCGGCCCAGCTTTGCGACCGCGCGAAGCGTGTCGGCGCGCACGAGCGGTGCATCGCACGGCATGACGAGCACTCCGAAGCGTGCATGAAGGAGCGCGCCGACCAGGCCGCCGAGCGGTCCGGCGCCGGCATCCGCGTCGGCAACGAACGTTGCCCGCACCGGATGATCGAATGCGCCGTAGCCTGCGACGAAGACCTCGCCGTCGACGGTAGCACGAAGAAGAGCAAGGCTGCGCTCGGCGAGCGTTCGCCCGGCCAGCGATACGCGCCGCTTGTCGGAACCGAAGCGCCGCGAACGTCCGCCTGCGACGAGCAGCCCGTCGATTCTACGGCCGGTGATCAGGCCGTCGCGCATGTCCCGTCCGATGCGACGGCCGTCATCAGTAGTCGTAGTCGCTCGTCTTGTCTTTTTCTTCTTTCGGGGCGCGCTTCTCGCCGGTGAGCTCGGGGACTTTGAGCGTGATGCCGGGAAGACTAACCGGATCGACCTGTGCACCGGCAAGCCTCGCACCGAAATGCAGCGTCCCTCCGGTCATGCGACCGATGTGCGTGCCGCGGCGAATCCACTGACCTTCGCTGACCAGCACTTCGCCGAGCCCGGAATAGTAGGTGTACAGACCGAAGCCGTGGTCGATGACGACCATTCGCGATCCTGCTCCTTCGGCAACGAGCGCGACGGTTCCGACGTTGGACGCGACGACGTCTCCCTGCGCCGCGAGGTCGACTCCGGTATGCGGCAGGCCGAGCGACGTCTCGCTCGTCTTGCGCATCGCAAACGTGGCGGTCATGCGTCCGTTCGACGGGGTCTGGAACGCACCGTTCCAGTAGCGTTCGAGCGTCGTGCGATTCCACAGCGAGACCAGGCGCGGGTGCGAGCGTACGAGCTCCTCGACCTTGAGATCTTCCTTCGAAATCGTGCGCTCGCCGCGGCCTTCCTCGTCCATGCGCCGGGCACGAACGGTGACGACGCGCATGCCGTGGCGCGAGCCGACGTCGTAGTACAGCTCGTACGGCCCGGGCAGCGTATCGATGTCGACCGCGAAGTACGCAACGAACAAGCCGTCCTCGATCTGGCCGAAGTAGCGGCGACCGGCAATGAAGACGCTGCCGCCGTTGGCACCAGCCGGCGGCCGAACCTGCAGCCGGATGATCGCACCGGGATAGACGATCGGCGGATCCATCGCGACGTAATACGGCAGCGGCTTTCCGTCGACGCCTGCTACATCGTCGGCTGCATTCGAGCGGGGGACGAGCAGCGCGAGCGCCAGCACCGAAGCCGCCATCACGATCCACTTTCGCATTCTCAATTCTCCCTTCTGTCGTCGCGCCGTTTGTCCGGCGCCGGCGCGTCGTCCGCCGGCTGCGCAGTTTGCCTGGCGGTCTCTTGAACAGTCTGCGCCGCCGGCGTCTGACCTGTCGCCGGCGCCGGCTGTTGCCACAGGATTCGCGCGCCGGCCCGGCCGCGATGAAAGCGCAGCTCGATGGTATCTCCGGCGCTGAGCTCGGATGCGTCCCGCACGAGGTGTCCGTTCGCGTCGGCAGCGAGGCTATAGCCGCGCTCGAGCACCGCAAGCGGACTCAGTGCATCGAGTGACGCGGAAAGCCGGGCAAGGCGGCGCGCGGCATCGGTGGCTCGCGTGCGAAGCGCCCGCTCGAGATGCGCTGCAAAGCGGTCGGCCTGCTGCCTGAGCTCGGCAATGCGCGCGGCCGGATGCCGCAGGCGGCCGCCGGTCGCATCGACGCCGAGGCGAAGCTCGGCAAGGCGGCGCTGCATCGCCGAGCGCAGGCGATGCGCCGCCGTCTCCACCGCCGACAGCAGCTCGGCGCGCACGGGCACCACGGCTTCGGCCGCCGCGGTCGGTGTCGCCGCGCGCAGGTCGGCGACCAGATCGCACAGCGAGACGTCCACTTCGTGGCCGACCGCGGAGACAACCGGAACCGGAAACGCCGCGACCGCGCGCACGACGGCCTCGTCGTTGAACGCGGCGAGATCCTCGGCGGCGCCGCCGCCGCGCCCGACAATGATGACCTCGCAGAGCTCGCATTCGGCAAGCCTGGCGAGTGCGGCGACGATGCTGCGCGGCGCATCGCCGCCCTGCACCACCGACGACGACAGAATGACGCGCACGCCGGGACATCGCCGCCGCAGCGTGACGATCACGTCGTGAACCGCTGCGCCGGTGCGCGACGTGACGAGGCCGATGACCGACGGCAGGAACGGAAGCGCGCGCTTGCGCTCGGCCGCAAACAGCCCTTCGGCGGCCAGACGCGCGCGCAGCAGCTCGAACGCCTTCTGCGCGGCGCCCGCACCGACCGGCTTCATCGCGGTCGCGTACAGCTGCATGCGGCCGCTGCGCGCGAATACGCCCATGCGACCGCGCACGAGAACTTCGTCGCCCTGGCGCGGCTGGAATGCGAGGCGGAACGTGTCGCCGCGCCACATCACGCAGTCGATGCACGCCGAGCTGTCGGAAAGAGTGAAGTACAGATGACCGCTCGCCGCGCGGTTGATCGCGCCGAGCTCACCGGTGACGAGAAGGTGCGAGAAGTCGCGTTCGAAGGAACCGGAGACCAGATGAAGAAGCTCGCCGACCGAAAGCGGGGCCTCACCCTCGACGTCGGCGAGCATGCTCACGGAGCTCAGTGCGGTGACGGATGCGTCTTTGCAGCAGAGTCGGCGCCGCCGGCGGTTGCGGCCGCGTCTTTCTTGTCGGCGCTCGCGATGGTGGCTTCCTTCGGCGGCAGCGTGAAGCCGGCGACGCCGCCGATCTTCTGCACGTCGCCCTTCCACGTTCCCATCAGCTCTACGGCCTTGCGCAGCTGGACGTCGTTCTTCAGGTCGAAGTCGTCACGCGAGCGCAGCACGTCTTCCTTGGCATCCGGATCGAACTTGGCGGCTTCGACCACCACGTCGGGATCGATTCCGTGCTCGTGGATCGAGCGGCCGGACGGCGTGTAATAGCGCGCGGTCGTAAGCCGCAGAGCCGTGTCGTCGCCGAGCGGAAGGATCGTCTGCACCGAGCCTTTTCCGAAGCTCTTGATGCCGACGATGAGCGCGCGGCGATGATCCTGCATCGCACCGGCAACGATCTCGGACGCGCTTGCCGAGCCTTCGTTGACCATGACGATCATCGGCACCATGCGGCGGGTTCCGTCGGCCTTGGCGAAGTAGCTGGTGGTCTGCGACTCCATGCGGCCGTTGACGCGCACGATCAGGCCCGCGTCGAGGAACAGGTCGGAGATCGATACCGCCTGCGTGAGCAGTCCGCCGGGATTGTAGCGCAGGTCGAGGATGATGCCGTCGACGCCGCCCTTGCCTTTTTCCCTGTCGAGCTTGTCGAGCGCTTCGACGAGCTCGTCGCTCGAGCCGTCCTGGAATCCGGTCAGGCGCACGTACGCCCATTTGCCGTCGACGAGGCGCGCGCCGCGCACGCTCTTAATGTGGATGACTTCGCGCGTCAGCTCGACGTCGACAAGATCGTTGACGCCTTTGCGCTTGAGGCTCAGCTTGACCTTGCTGCCGGGCTTGCCGCGCATCTTGTCGACGGCGGCCTGCAGCGGCATGTCCATCGTCATGTCGTCGCCGATCTTGATGATCTGGTCGCCGGGCTTGATGCCGGCGCGCCACGCGGGCGTACCGTCGATCGGCGTCACGATGGTGAGCAGGCTGTCGCGCACGGTCAGCTCGATGCCGAGCCCGCCGAACTCGCCGTGCGTCTCGATCTGCAGCTCCTTGTATCCCTCGGGAGTCAGGTACGAGCTGTGGGGGTCGAGCGAGGAGACCATGCCTTTGACGGCACCCTCGACCAGATCATGGCTGGAGACTTCATCGACGTAGTGCCGCTGGACGATCGCGAGGATGCTCGCGAAGGTCTCGAGCTCTTCGTAGGTGTCCTTGGAGCCGGATGCGGCTCGCAGGACGCCGGCCGTCAGTACGCTGCCGAGCGTGCCGGCAAGGGCCAATGAAAGGATGAAATTCCTGCGTCGAGACGGGGGAAACACCCGCGGAGTATAGGCAGGACGAGCAAAGCGAACAACAAAGCGATTCGCGCCACCCCGATCGTGGCCCGATCGGCGTCGCTCGTAAGGGCTGTCTACCGGGCAATTCCCGGCGCTGCGCCTCGAAGCCACGGCAGCGGATCGACAGCGGTACCCTGATCGCGCAGCTCGAACTGCATGTCGGCGTCGTTGTCGGGCAGCGCGCCGACTTCGGTTCCGCTCGTGACCTTCTCGCCCTCTTTCACGTCGACGGAGCCAAGGCGCGCATAAACCGTGTGATATCGGTTGCCGTGGCTGACGATCACGGTCTTTCCCATGCCCGGCACATCGCCGACGAAGGAAACCTTGCCGTCGGCAACGGCGCGGATCGGCGCGTTGTGGGCGGCGCGCAGCACGACTCCGCGATAAGTCGCGCCGCTCTTGTGCTGCTGGCCGTAGTTGGCGACGACCTTGCCGGCGACCGGCGGCGCAAGCGCACCGCGCGAGGCTGCGAACTTGTCCGACTCGCGATCGCCGGCGCCGCTGAACAGTCGCGAGAGAAAACCGCGCGGCTTTGCCGGCGCGGAAGCGTCGGCCGGTGCAGAAGGCGCGGCGGACGTTTCAGCGGCGGTCGGCTCACCGGCGGCGGGCGCCGCAGCAGGCTTGTCACCTTCGGTCGATGCGGGAGCGGGCACCGCGGCCACTGCAGCCGGCGGCGGCGTTTTCTGCGAAGCATCGGCCGGCGCCGACTTCGCTTCCGATGGCTTCGCATCTGTTGGTGACTTTGCCGCCGAGGCGGTTTCCGTTGGCGCGGCTTGCGGCGCAGTTGCCGGAGCAGCCGGTTTCACGGCAGGCGGTGCCGTTTTCGCAGCGGGCGTTGCCGGAGTCGCAGCGGGCGATGCCAGATTCACAGCAGGCGATGTCGGATTCGCAGCAGGCTGTGCCGGATTCGTCGGAAGCGGCGCCGCCGGTGCGGCCACGTTCGCAGACGACGTCACGGAGGCGGCCGGCGCGCTCGCGTGCCCGGTGCCCGGCCAGCTGAAATCTTCCGGCGCCTGCGCGCCCGGCGTCTTCGATCCCGCCGCCGCGCCGGCCTTGTCCTGCGCGATATGCTCGTCGCGACTTCTGGCGGCGAGCTTCGCCCTGGCTTCTTCGAGCCGCATCAGCGCGGCCGCTTCGCTCAACGCGCGGTTCTCCGAAGCGAGCGTGCCGCCGTTGCGAAGCGGAGCAGAGCCGGCGCTGTCCGCACGCGCGCGGGCCTCGAGACTCTCGACATCGGCCGCCGTCGCGTCGGCTGGTGCGTTGTCGGCTTCTTCGTTGTCGCCTGCGTCTTCTTCTTCCGCCGGAGCCTCGTCGCGCTCGCGTGCTGCGATGGCCGCGACCTCCGCGTCGGGCCGGACCTCGGTGTCCTCGGTCGCGCGCCGGGCGGCCGCTTCGGCCTCGCCGCGGTCGGCTTCGAGTGCGCGGCGCTCGGCAACAACGGTCGCTTCGTCTGCGCGGATACGGTCGAGCGACGCAACGATGCTGCCGCGCTCGACTTCGATCTTTGCGAGGTTCTGCTGCTCGGCGCCGGCGATGGCAGCAAGGTAGCGCGACAGCCGCGCGCTCGAAGCTTCGCCGGCTCCCCATCCCGCTGCCTGGGAACCGAGCCGCGCGCTGCGATAGATCGCTTCCGCGCGGCGCCTGCTCTGCTCTTCCAGCCTGGCGGCCATCGCGGTGAGCTCGACTTCTCGTGCAGCCAGCTTCTCGCGCGGCGCGGAAAGGCCTTCGCTCTTGCGCCGATTGGCTTCGAGCTCGGCGTCGATGCCGGCGAGCCGCTTGCGTGCCGCTTCGAGCGCATCCGCGAAAGGATCCTCGCGCGCATCCTCCTCGAGGTGCTGCCGCGAATTCTGACGGTCGACCTCGGCGGGAACCGCGCGTTTGGCAAGAATCTGGTCTCGGATCTTCTTCGCACGCTCGATGCGGGAGTCTTCGCCGTGCGCCGGCAGCGCGACGAGGGCCAGAAGCGCGGCGACCGGCAGGATTTTTCGAAACAGATATGACATCGGCCGCCGGTGTGGACGGCCGGCGGCGCGCAGGGCTTCAACCGAACAGGTTGCGCTCAGCGCCACTCGGAAACCCGCCGCATGCCGACGGCGCTGCCCGCGCCGCCGAGGACTGCCCCCCACAGCACGAGCGTCGCGCACTGGCTCATCCCGAGAAAGGCCACGCGATCGGCGAACGACGGCAGGCTCGAGCGAATCGGAATGGCCACCGCTTCGAAGACGAGCAGCAGCACTGCGATCGCGCCGACCGATGCGACCACGCCTTCGAAAATTCCGGCCAGCACGACCGGGCCCCAGTAGCCGCGCCCGACGGCTCCGACCAGGCGGAGCACGTTCATCTCGTCGCGGCGCGTGTAGGCGGCAAGCTGGAATGCGGTCAGCACGATCAGAAGCGACGTCGCGAGCGTAAGCGCACCGAGCGCCCATGCGACCCAGCGCACGATGTCGGCGGCGGTCGTTCCGGTTACGACCGATGCGCGGCTCGACTGGATGTCGGAGACTCCCGGCAGCGTGCGCCACGCTTCGATCAGGGCGGATACGGCCGCGTCGGTCAGCGTGCGGTCGAGCCGGATCTCGAGCGACGCAGGCAGCAGCTGCGGCGAGAGCCCGGCCAGAAGCTCGGCCGAATGATCCATGTTCTGCGACAGAAACTGCCAGGCCTCTTCCTGACTTATGAATCGAAGGTCAACGACCTCGGGAGTTTCCTGGATGCGCGTTTTGGTGGCGACGATGTCGGCCTCGCCGGCATCCGGCTTGAGATAGACCGATACGTCGATGCCCGACGCCGCCCAGCGCGCGACCGCCCGGTAGGCGTTCGACGTCACGAGCAGCACCGAGCCGGCAAACAGCACGCTCGCCGCGATGCTGGCCAGCGCGACTCCGGATGCGACGGGCGAAGCCTTGATGCCGTCGAGTGCGCGCCGGAAGTAGTATTCCAAGGGAGAGACCCGGCTAGCCGTGCACGGCGGATTCGTCGAGCTCGGATTCCTCGTCGATGCGGCCGCGATGGATCACGAGGATGCGGCCGCGCACGACCGAGAGCGCTTCCATGTCGTGCGTCGCCATCAGCACGCTCGCGCCGTCGCTGGCGCATTCGGTCAGGACCTTGAGCACGTACAGGGCCTGGTCGGGATCGAGGCCGAGCGTGGGCTCGTCGGCCAGGATCAGCACCGGCTGATTGACGATCGCGCGTGCCAGACTGACCCGCTGCTTTTCGCCGGCGCACAGGTCGCGTGCGAAGCAGCCGGCGGCATCCTCGAGCGCGACCCTCTCGAGCGCCTCTTCGGCCATGCGGCGCGCATCGATGCGGCTGCGGCCGTGGACCTGCGCCGCGAGCGCCACGTTGTCGAGCACCGACAGCCCTTCGATCAGGCGAGGCTCTTCGAAGATGAGGCCGATCTCGCGCCGCAGCTCGGCGATGCCGGCGGCGTCGAGACGGCACATGTTGCGTCCGTTGACGACGATGCTTCCGGCGTCGGGCGTGAGCTCGCCGACGAGGATACGAAACAGTGTGGTCTTGCCCGAGCCGCTCGGCCCGGTCAGGCACGTGAACTCGCCGTCGCCGACGCGGAAGCTCACGCCCGAGAGCGCCTGGCGGCCACCCCAGCTCTTGGAAAGCCCGTGGACGCGGATCATCGGATTGCCGGGCACATCGTCAGCACGGCTGCGGCCCCTCCTCTACGTCCCACAACTCCCTCGTCCACCTTCATCCGCTTCACCCGCTTCACCCGCCGAGAAGCTCATCTATGGTGCGAATCAGCTCGCTGCCCGGCTCTGCACCCTGGTGCGGCACCGGTCCGATGATTTTGTTTCGCAGGCGACCCTGCCGATCGACGAAAAACGTTTCCGGATATCCGGTTATACCATACTGCGTACCGATCACACCGCGTGTGTCGAGAAGAACTTCGAATTTCACGGGCGATCTTGCGAGAAAGTCACGCACCAGCTGCGTATCTTCGTCGCCGGCGATGCCGAGCACGACGAGTCCGCGATCGGCATAGTCGGATGCGATCCGGCTGAGCACCGGAAGCTCCTCGATGCACGGCGGGCACCAGGTGGCCCACAGGTTCACGAGCACGACCTTGCCGCGGTAGTTGGAAAGCTTGCGCGTCTGGCCGCCGATCGACGGCAGCACGAACTCCGGAGCGAGCTCGCCGGTCGACGGAGCCGCAGCGGGCTTGCAGCCGGTCGCCACGAGAGCGGCCATCATCAGAGGGGCCATCAGCGCAATGCCGATTGCGGCGAAGCGCAGGCCGGTGCCTCGAGTCATGCCCGCGTGCCCTTGGACGCCGCCGCAGCCGGCAGCCGGGCGGCTGACGCCGGTCCGGACGCGGCGAGCGGATCGGCGGCTGATTTTCCCGTGACCCGCGGAGCGGGCGCGCCTCCCCGCAGACTGATCAGCCAGATCGCACCGGCGACTGCCATCGAGATGCCGATCAGCTGCGCCTGCGTGAGGCCGAACGCGATGCGCGGCTCGACGCGGATGAACTCGACCAGGAATCGGAAGAAGCCGTTACCGATGAGGTAGACGGCAAACATCGATCCGAGCGGCGGGTTTTTGTGGCGCCAGCGCCACAGGAACAGGAACACGAGCGTGTAGGCGGTCGCTTCGTACAGAGGAGTGGGATGCACGAGCACTCCCGGCTCGTGATCCCACGGCGCAATGCCGTTGGTGTACGCGAACCCCCACGGAAGCGTCGTCACGCTTCCCCAGTCGCCGTCGCCGGCAACGTGGCAGCCGATGCGGCCGAGCGCCTGTCCGATCGCAAGCCCCGGCGCGCAGCAGTCGGCGAGAGTAAGGAAGCTCATGCCGCGATGGCGGCCGAGCAGCCACGCGGCGAGCGCGCCGCCGAGGAATCCGCCGTACCAGACGAAGCCCGAGCCGGCGAAGACTTCGGTCAGCGGCGCATCGAGAAACGCCTGCGGATTGTTGAAGATCGACAGCACGCGCGAGCTCGCAAGGCCGGCCAGGAACACCCACACGAGCAGGCTCCAGAGCGCGTCGCCATTGCCGCCGCGACGTTCGAATTCCTTTACCGACACGAGCGAGCCGAAGTAGAACCCGAGGGCCATCAGCACGCCGAAGCTGTAGATCGTGATCGGGCCGAAATGCAGCAGGACGGGATACACGGTCTTCGGATCTTAGGGGATCCCGGGTCGATTCCAACTATCCGACGCACATGCGCGGGACGGGGACGGGTGCGGGGTTGTGCGTCGGGAATACGGGGACAGATACAATTTCGCAGCGATGGTTTTGCGACCAGCACTGTTGTTGTGGCGAAATTGTACCAGTCCCTACGCGAGCGCCTGTTCGATGGTGGCGCCTTGTTCGAGCAGTGCCTGGTAGCGCGCGACGACGGCCGGGCGGCGCATGCCGACGACGCCGGTCAGCATTCCCGCTCTCGCGAACAGTGCGACGAAACGGTACTCGTCGAACTCGCCGTCGACGAGGCGAAGCTCGTCGTCGGGCGACGGATGGCCCGCCATCTGGATCTTGACGCCGAACTGGTCGGTCCACACGAACGGAACCGGATCGTACGGCTCGACGCCGTCGGCGCCGCGCAGCAGGCGAAGCGCCGCCGCACGTCCCTGCGCTCCCGCATGAAGCCAGTGCTCGACGCGCACCTGGAAGCCGGCGCGGCGGATGCTCTTCCAGCGCGCGACGTCGCCGGCGGCCACGATGCCGGGCGCCGCCGAACAGCGTTCGTCGCACAGCACGCCGTCTTCGAGCGCGAGTCCCGACGATTCGAGCCACGTGGTCTCGGCGACCACGCCGACTCCGATCACGAGAACGTCGACGGCAATCGTGCGGCCGTCTCCGAGGCGGATGCGCTCGACGCGGCCGTCGCCTTCGATCGCCGCGAGCGTCGTCGCGCAGCGCATGTCGACGCCGTTATCGCGATGGAGCATCGCGGCCAGGCCGCCGAGATGGCGGCCGAGCGCGCGCACCATCGGCGCCGCGAGCGGTTCGATCACCGTGACGTCGAGCCCGCGCTGGCGGCACGACGCGGCCACTTCGCATCCGATGAAACCGGCGCCGATGATCGCCACGCGCGGCGCGCCGCGAAGCGCGGCATTCTCGAGCGCACCGCGCAGCTTCATCGCGTCGTCGAGCGAGCGCAGGTAGTGGACGCCCTCGAAGCCTTCGGCCATCTCGAGGCGCCGCACGCGCGCGCCGGTTGCGATCACGAGCCCGTCGAATGAAACCTTTTCGCCGTCGTCGAGCGTCACGACTTTCGCAGCCGCATCGAGACTCGTCGCCTTCGTCGACGCGCGGAAGTCGAGATCGAGATCGCCGAGGCCGTCGCGGCGGAGCACGATCTTTTCCGGTTCCCATTTTCCCTGAAGGATCTCTTTCGACAGAGGAGGCCGGTCGTACGGCAGGTGCCGCTCGGCGCCGATGAGCACGATCCGGCCGGAGAAACCTTCTTCGCGAAGCGCTTCGCAGGCCCTCAGGCCGGCGAGCGATGCACCGACGACGGCGATCGTCGAGCTCGAGGCGTCGAGCGCGTCACTCACGGACGGACCTTCCGGTGGGGATCGTCATCTCCGGACCTTGCTTGGAACAGGGTCAGAATTCGAGCTGCATGCGCGTAAGGAAGAGGTCTTCGTCCACGCGGTCGCCCGAGCCGTCGCCGCCGCCGAACATCGTGTGCTCGTAGTCGAGATAGACCGAAACGTTGTGGTTCAGATACCAGTTGATCGCGGCGGCGATCGCATCCGCATGTCGCGCGGATTTCGACGGATCGGCGAATCCGGAGCGGAACGCCGCGGCGTCGACGTCGAGCGACGACCAGCGAAGCGCGAGCTGCCACGCGCCCCAGTGTCCGCCGCCGAAATCGAACGGATACGCCGGGTCGACGCGCTCCGGCGATGCGCGCTCGCCCGTAAGGATCCACGACGTCCGGATCTGCCACGCCTGGTTGTCGACGGTCGCCTTGTCCCCGTCCCGCGAGAGGCGCTGCGAGCTGCGCACGTATTCGGTCAGCAGCCCGAACGGTCCTTCGTACCAGCTGGCCTGCGGCGAGATGCGCCAGCGGTCGCCGTCGGCGATCGTCGTTCCGGCCTTCGTGCCGTCGTCTTCGTAGCTGAAAAACGTCGTCCGGCCCGAAGTCTTGTAGGAGGGAAGCTGCGGCGACGAAGTCGATCCCTGCTCGCGGCCCCACGTGCCGGCGATTCCGAAGCCCGCACCGCGCAGCGGAGAGTACGGCGACGGCGCATACGGCGTCGCGAACAGGCGCGCGGCGATGTCGACTGCATCGTTGACGTCGCCGTCGCCGTTGCCGCCGTCGGGAACGCCGTTCAGAACCGCGATCGTGTACGACAGCCGGCCGCCGGTCGGATCGCCGAACAGCTCGACGCCGATGTCACGGCCGGGAACGATGTTGTCGGGTAGCGCGCGCTCGGCAAACGGCAGAGCGGTTGAACTTTCGAGCTGCTCGATTCCGAACGGCGTCTTGTACTTGCCGACGCGTAGCATGAACGCATCGGAAAAATCGGTTTCGATGTACGCATACTTGAGCGACAAGTCGCTGCCGGCGAAGTCGGGCGCGATGCGGACGATGTAGCGCTTCCAGAGCTTCGCACGCAGATCGAGGCGCGCGCGCCGGATCACGAACTGATCCACGTTCTTCCTGATGTCGCTGTCGGCGAAGAAGCGTCCGTCGGCCTGCACGTAACCGTTGATGCGCAGCTTGTACGCACCATCGCCGGAGGAGACGAAGAATCCGTCGTCGTAACCGGCTGTCGGTTTGGCAGTCCCTCCGGTCGCCTTAGCGACAGCAGGCGCCTCCACTGCCGGTGCGGCCGCCGATTCATCATGCCCACCGGCGCCCTGGATCCGGCGAGCCTGTGCAGGTGCGGCAGAACCGTGGGTATTGCGATCCTCGGGAGCACGCCCGGCGCCACGCAGCTCGGCGACTTCCTTCTCGAGCGCCTCGATCCGCCGAAGTAGCTCGGCCGTCGTGGGCTCGGAGCCGGGCGCCGGCACCGGCTCGCCGGCGCGTGCCGAAGCGTTCGCAAGCGCGAGCGAAACCAGAATGACCGCGACGACGCGGCACGCACGAGCTCTCGAAGTCATTCTCTCCCCCCTTCGGTCGCGCGTCGGCTTCCCCACGGCGCTGCGCGGGAGCGGATGATGTCGGCAAGCCAGTCGCGCGGCAAGGCGACGCTGTGAAAAAGGACGCCTGGCCGTTCGCGCGCGGCCGGCATGCTGCTACAACCGGCCGCTTACGGAGGGTTTCCCGATGCCGCAGCCAGCCGACGACAGCCGCCTTTTCGACATCATGTGGACGTGCCGCGCGATGCGGCGCCTCAAGCCCGATCCCGTCCCGGAAGAAATCCTCCTTCAGCTCGTCGATGCGGCCCTTCACGGACCGAGCGGCAGCAACGCGCAGAACTGGCGCTTCGTGATCGTGCGTGACCGCGCGCAGAAGGAGAAAATCCAGGCGCTGTGGCAGAAGACGTGGGGCTTCTATCTCGACACGTTCGCGACCGCCGGCCTGCGACCCGGTGAAACCCACGAGCAGCGCGAGAAGACCAAGGCGATCGCGACCGAGCTCGCCAATCACATTGCCGACGTACCGGCGCTCATCTTCGTATGCGTCGCGCGCGACGAGCAGCTTGCCAAGGCACTCGCTTCACCGGCAACGGTCGTCAAGATCGTCAAGCATTTCGGTGTCGGCGGCGCTGCGCGCATGGCCATGAGCGGGCCGCGAATCTCCGGCCTTGCGGACGGATCGACCGCATATCCGGCGGTGCAGAACATTCTCCTCAGCGCTCGTGCACTCGGCCTTGGCGCCGTGCTGACGACGCAGCACTTCTTCGTGCCGGGAGAATTCGAAGCGGCCGTCGGCCTGCCGTCGACGGTCACGCTCGCTGCGGTGATTCCGGTCGGCTATCCGAAAGGAAAGTTCGGACCGGTGCAAAGGCCCGACCCGCGCGCGGTCGTGAGCTGGGACCGCTACGACGGCTGAGCGGTATCAGGTTCGGCTTGGGCGGCGGGCTGCTACCGGGTAGCATGGTGCCATGCGGTCGAAACTCGCCGAAGATCTGGCTCGTGAAAGCGATCTGGCGGTGCAACGGATGCCGGTTTCCGAGCGAGTCGCCCTGGCGCTTCGACTTGGGGAGGAAGCACTGCGGACTTTCGCGGCTCCCAATCAACTGAGCGACGAAGAAGCGCGGCATATCCTTCGCCGCAACAATCAGATTGGACGGCGAGCTTCGAAAGTCATGAGTGACGAGTGAACTTGCTCGGGCAGGTTGTGGCCACCGCGTCCGATCTCATTCTTCTCAAGCTCTATGCCGGCGCGCCGCAGGATCGGTGGGATATCGAGCGATTGCTTGCTACCTCGAACGACCCGGCGCTACGAGAAAAAATCAACGAGGACGTTGCCGATCTGCCGACAGAATGTCAGACGCTGTGGTGTGCCATTTGCGAAAAACGATGACCCCGGAAAGCGTCAGCCTATTGGCTTGAATCACTTGATCCCCACGACCATCGAGTCCGGTCCGTTCAGATGCTCGACCCGTGTCTCGCGGAAGCCGGCTTCCTTCATCCAGCGCATGCAGTCGGCCCCGGTGAAATCGAAGCCGCCGCGGGTTTCGATCAGCATGTTCAGGCTCATCAGCAGGCCGAACATGTTGACGCGACGCTCGTCGTCGATCAGCGATTCGTAGACGATCAGCGCGCCGCCGTCCGGTAGCGCCGCATACGCCTTCGCGAGAAGGAACTTCTTCTGCTCGAGATCCCAGTCGTGAAGAATGCGGCCCATCGCGAGCACGTCGGCGTTCGGAAGCGGATCGTTGAAGAAATCTCCATCGGTGAACGTGAGGCGCCGGGAAAGTCCGGCCGAGGCCACGTATTCCTCGAAGATCGGACGCATCTGCGCAAGGTCGAAGCCGCCGCCGGTCATGTGCGGATGCGCGAGCGCGACCTGCACCGGCACGCATCCCTGCGCGCAGCCGATGTCGACGAACGCGCGGTAGCTTTTCCACGGAAACTTCTCGGCAATCGCTTCGGCGGCGCCCATGCTGACGCCGGTCATCGCCTGTGCGAACTGCTTGAGCCGCGCCGGATCGTTGTAAAGGACAGGGAAAAGATCGCCGCCGGTCTTGGTCTCGTTCTGCGGCTCGCCGGTGCGAAGCGCTTCGGTCAGCGAACCCCAGAACGGATAGAGACGCGCGCCGGCCATCTCGAGGAAGCCGCCGATATAGGTCGGCTTCGACGGATCGAGGAACGCGGCTCCCGCTTCGGTGTTCGCGTATCGGCCGTCGTTCTTGTCGAGCACGCCGATTGCGACCAGCGCATCGAGGAAGTCCGCGCTCGAGCGCGGATGCAGCGACAGACGCTGCCGGAGAGTTTCGCCGTCGAGAGGCCCGCCGGCGAGCTCGCGGAAAACGCCGATCTCGATCGCGCTGAACAGCGTCTTCGACGCGGTGAACGCACCCGCAAGCGTAATGATGGGCGACGGATCGAGATTGCCGGGCATGCTGCCTCCAGACGAGAGAAGTTCCTGCAACAGTAGCCGGGGCATCCGGTGCGAGACAGACCTCAGGCCGATTGAGACGCAGAGGACCCGTGACTAGACTCGCCCGCGTGAACGCTCGACCGATGCCGCCTGCTGCGGACTGCGTGGGCTGACCTCCGCGTGCGCACTCCCCTTCCGATCGACGACATCCTTGCTCAGATCATCGAGTCGCTCTCGCGCACACCGAACCTCGTGCTCAAGGCTCCGACGGGCGCCGGCAAGACGGTGCGCGTCGCGCCGTCGCTCGTCGGTCTCGACTGCGTCCACGGAACGGTGCTGCTGCTCGAGCCGCGGCGCGTCGCCGCGCGCGCTGCAGCGCGCCGCATCGCAATCGAACGAGGAACTGCGCTCGGAGACGAGATCGGCTACCACGTGCGCTTCGATCGAAAGGCCGGCGCCGCAACGCGCCTGGTCGCGATGACGTACGGAATCTTCCTGCGGCGCCTGCAGGAAGATCCGCTGCTGGCCGACGTCGGTGCGGTCGTGTTCGACGAATTCCACGAGCGCAGCCTCGACGCCGACGTTGCGCTCGCGATTGCGCGCAAGGTCCAGCGCGAGGTGCGCGAAGACCTTCGCATCGTCGTGATGTCGGCAACGCTCGACGCCAGGGCGGCCGCCGCGTTCCTCGGCGATGCGCCGGTCGTCGAAAGCGCGGGACGGCAGTATCCGATCGAGATCCGTCATCGCGCGATCGAAGACCCGAAGGCGGCCGACCGGGCGGTTGCCGCGACGGTGCGAAGCGTGCTCGACGACAGCGGCGGCGACGTTCTGGTCTTTCTTCCCGGAGTCGGCGAGATCCGGCGCGTGCACGCCGATCTCGAACCCGCGCTTGCTGCACGCAACATCGACGTGATGGATCTTTACGGCGATCTTCCAGCCGAGCAGCAGGACGCCGTGCTGCGGCGCGGTCCGCGCCGCAAGGTCGTGCTCGCAACCAACGTCGCCGAATCTTCCGTCACCATCGAGAACATTTCTGTGGTCGTCGACAGCGGGCTCGCGCGCGTGATGCGCTTCGATCCGCGCGTCGGCGTCGACCGGCTCGAGCTCGCGCGCATCTCGCGGGCCTCGGCCGATCAGCGCGCAGGGCGTGCGGGACGTACCGGCCCCGGCATCTGCATTCGTCTGTGGAGTGCGCACGACGATCGCGCGCTGCGCCCGGCCGAGGAGCCCGAGATCCGGCGCGTCGATCTGTCGCGCGCGGTGCTCGAGCTCAAGGCGTGGGGCGAGCCCGACGTCCGATCGTTCGCGTGGTTCGAGGCGCCCGAGCCCTCGGTGCTCGATGCCGCCGAGCAGGTCCTCGCGATGCTCGGCTGTCTGTCGGGAAAAAGCCTTACTGCGATCGGACGCCGCCTTGCGCGCCTGCCGCTTCCGCCGCGCGTCGCAAGGCTGCTCATCGAGGCGGAACGGCTCGGCATCGTGCGGCGCGCCGCGATCGCGGCGGCGCTGCTCACCGAGCGCGATCCGTTCCGCCGAACCAGCGAGGACGCGAGGCAGGCACGACGTCCGAGCACCGCGTACGAATCCGACGTTCTCGAAAGGGTGCTCGCGCTCGAGCGCTTCGCCGATGCGAAGTCCTCGCACGCGTCAGCGGATCTCAGCACGGGCGCCGCGCGTTCCGTGTTTCGCGTTGCGCGCGAGCTCGAGACGTCGATCCGTGGCGAAGGCGCATCCGCCGGGCGCGAGAACGAGCCGCGCCACGCCGCCGTCGAAGAGCGTTTGCTCCAGGCGCTGCTCGTCGCGTTTCCCGATCGCGTCGCGAGGCGGCGCGCACCCGGCAGCGACCGCGCCGTCATGGTCGGCGGACGCGGCGTGCGCCTTTCGGCGGGCAGCGTGGTCGCAACTGCCGAGCTGTTCGTCTGCGTCGCGGTCGACGGCGGACGCCGCGGCGAACGGTCCGAATCGCTCGTCTGGCAGGCCTCGGCCATCGAGCGAAGCTGGCTCTCCGCGGGCGACGTGCGCGAAGCCGTCGAGCTCGAGTTCGACGAACAGACCGAGAGCGTGACGGGGCGCAGCGTCACGCGCTACCTCGACCTCGTGCTCGACGAGAAACCGTCGCCTGCCGCGCGCGACGCGGCGTCGATCGTTCTTGCCGAGCGCGCCGCCGCAGTGCCTGCACGTGCGCTCGATCTTGCGGCTGCCGAGACCGCCGAGTGGCTCGCGCGCGCCAGATCGCTTTCGCAGTGGATGCCCGAGCTCGCGCTGCCATCGTTCGACGACGACGCGCTCTCGCGCGTTGCGCGCGGCGTCGCCGCCGGAAAGCGTTCGTTCGCCGAGATGCGCCGGGCACCGGTCCTCGACGCGCTGCGCGCCGAGCTCACCTACGAGCAGCTTCGCCTTCTCGAGCGGCACGCGCCCGAGCGGATCGCGGTGCCGAGCGGAAGCTCGGTTCGCATCGCGTACGAGCCCGGTCAGCCGCCGGTGCTCGCGGTGCGCATCCAGGAAGTGTTCGGCATGAAGGAGACGCCGCGCGTCGCGGCCGGTCGCGTTGCGGTCGTGCTGCATCTGCTGGCGCCCAATCGGCGACCCGAACAGGTAACCGACGATCTCGCGAGCTTCTGGAAGACCACGTATGCGCAGGTCCGCAAGGAGCTGCGCGCGCGCTACCCGAAGCATTCGTGGCCGGAGGATCCGCTGACCGCCGTCGCCGAGCATCGCCCGCGGCGCAAACGCAGCTGAGCGAAGCGCCGGCGCCGGCATGCGCGAGCAACCGGCTTGCTGCCTTCGGACTTCGCCAATACAAGCAGTAGCGATGATCCTGCATTCACATTCGTGGCGACTGGCTGCGACGGTCGTCGCCGCGCTCGTGGTCTCTGCCTCCGGTGCCCGCGCGAACGACGTCGCGGTGATGGCGACCGACGGCTACTTCGACGTTTCGCGCATCGATCCGGTCAACTTCGCGATCCACGAACCGCATTACTGGCAGCAGAACATCGCCTACGTGCTCAAGGGCGAGCAGCGCGCGATCCTGTTCGATACCGGCTCGGGCACGCGCGACATCGCGTTCGTGGCCGACAAGGTCACCAAGAAGCCGATGACGGCGGTCGCGTCGCACATGCACTACGACCACATCGGCAGCCACGCGAGCTTCCACCAGGTCGCGATGATCGATCTTCCCGAGACGCGGGCCGCGACCAGCAACAACTGGTATTCGCCGCCGCTCACCAAAAGCCTCGGCCCGCTCGCGCACGGCTTTGCGGTCACCGAATGGTGGAAGCCCGGCGACGTGATCGACATCGGCGGGCGCAAGATCGAGGTCGTGCACATTCCCGGCCATTCGTCGGATTCGATTGCGCTCGTCGAGCGCAAGAGCGGCTACGCGTTCGTCGGCGACCATCTTTACGGCGGCACGCTGCTGGCGAACCTGCCGGGATCCGATCTGGCGCTCTATCTGCAGTCGACGAAGAAGCTGCTGAACGACTATCCGGAGATCCGCATGGTTTTCGGTGCGCACGAGCCCGGCACGATGAAGCGCGAGTCGCTGGTCGCGCTCGAGACGGCGCTCACTGCGATTCTCGAGCAGCGCGCCCAGGGCCAGCGCATCTGGTGGCTCGGCTGGATGGTTTCGCGCTATCCGTTCGACGGGTTCACGATTCTCGCCGCCGCGCCGTAGCGCGGACGATTCGTCTCTCATGACACGCCAGGCCCAGGTTCTCGTCGTCTCCGGCTTTCTCGGCAGCGGCAAGACCACGCTCGTGCGGCACCTGCTCGAAGAAGGACAACGCGACGGCATCCGTACGGCTGTCGTCTCCAACGAATTCGGCGAGCTCGGCATCGACGAAGCACTGCTCGCTTCGGCCGACGGCGACTTCGTCGAGCTGTCGGGCGGCTGCGTGTGCTGCCGCCTGTCGGACGATCTTCTGAAGACGCTCCAGCAGCTGTGGGAGCGCACGCATCCGGAGCGCGTCGTCGTCGAATGCTCGGGCATCGCGCTTCCGTACGACACGCTGATCAATTTCTGGCGCGACCCGGTGCGCGAGTGGGCCACCGACGAAAGCTCGGTCGTGGTCGTCAGCGCCGAGCAGGTCGCCGCCGGCCGCGACCTCGACCATACGTTCGAAGACCAGGTGTGCTCGGCCGACCTGCTCGTGCTGAGCAAGGTCGACCTCGTCGGCGAAGAGGGCGCCGAGCGCGCCGAACAGTTGCTGCGGCGGATGCAGCCGGACGTGGCGATCGTTCGTGCGACCTACGGCAACGTCGACTCGCGCGTGTTCTTTCCGCCGGAGCCGGGCGTACGTGCCGTGCGCGCTGCCGATGCCGTGCACGACCATGCGTCGCACGCGCACGACGACTACGTCTGCGAAGAGCTCACGTTCGCGCCGGGTCTCGCCGATTCGGAGATCCAGGCTGCGCTCGAAAAGCGCGCATCGCTTCGTGCCAAAGGGTTTGTCCGCACGCGGTCCGGGCTGCGGCTCGTGCAGGGCGTTGCCGGCCGCATCGAGCTGACGACCCCTGCGTCGCCGCCGCCCGAAGCCATCGTCGGTCGCGTTGTCGTCATCGATCGGGCAAGAACCACGGCGCCGGTGCGCGGGCCCGGCATCAGTACGGACAGCCTGAAGAGAGGAAGCCAGTCATGAAGAACGCATCCGGGATCAGCCCGACCAGAGCCGAGGGGCTTCGAATCTTCGGCGTCGTCCCGTACTCGCGCCTGACGACGTTCAAGCGCGACGGATCGCGCGTATCGGTTCCGATCTGGCAGGCCGTCGGCGGCGACAGGATCTACATGTTCACCGAAGCCGCGTCGTGGAAGGTCAAGCGCCTGCGCAACAATCCGAGGATCGAGCTGACGACCTGCGACTGGCGCGGAAACCCGGACGGCGGTCCGACGTGGACCGGCAGCGGCCACGTCGTCGGCGACAAGGCGACCGTCGCGCGCGCGTACGAAGCAATCGACCGCAAATACGGCTGGCAGAAGTGGCTGCTCGACATCGTCTCGAAGATCGGCGGCCGCTACAACGGGCGCGCAGTCCTCGAGATCACGCTCGATGAGGCGGCGGACGCGTAACGCCCTATGCGAAGCACGGGCAATTCAGGCGCGTCGGGCGGCTCCGGCAAATCAGAGAAATCCGACAAATCGGACAATTCGCAATGGAAAGACCACTTCAGCCACGCGAGCCGTGATTACCGGCTGTGGCGCCCCGGCTATCCGCGCGAGCTGTTCGCGTGGCTCGCGTCGCAGACTCCGGCAACGGGCCTTGCGTGGGACTGTGCGACCGGAAACGGCCAGGCCGCCGGCGTGCTCGCCGAATTCTTCTCGCGGGTCGTCGCAACCGATGCCAGCGCGCAGCAGATCCACGAAGCCGAGCCGTACGACCGCGTCGAATATCGCGTCGCGCCGGCTGAAAAACCGCCGCTCGATGACGCGAGCGCCGATCTGGTGACCGTGGCGCAGGCCCTGCACTGGTTCGACGTCGAGCGTTTCCATGCGGAAGCGCGGCGTGTGCTGAAACCGTCGGGCGTGATCGCCGAGTGGGGCTATCAGCTCGCCGAGATCAGCGCGGAAATCGACGAGCGCGTACGGTGGTTCGCCGGCGTTACCGTCGGACCGTACTGGCCGCCCGAGCGTGCGCTCATCGATGCCGCGTACGCCGACATTCCGTTTCCGTTCGAAACCGTCGCCGCGCCGCCGTTTGCGATGAAGGCGAGCTGGGATCTCGCGCACTTCGTCGCGTATCTCGGCACGTGGTCGTCGGTATCCGCATACCGCCGCAGAGTCGGAAGCGATCCGCTGCCTGCGCTTTACGACGAGCTCGCTCCGATCTGGGGCAGCGGCGAGCGCGACGTTCGCTGGCCGCTTCACCTTCGCGTCGGCCAAAAATGAAAATCGGGGACAGACACCGATTTTGATCGGCGCCTATCCCCGACTTCGCAACCCTCCCGCATGGTGACGAGCACGCGGACCGCACTCCGCGCACCCATCACCTTGCGACTTTACAGCGGCAGGCAGAGACCCGACATGCACGAACCGAGCGAGCACAACGTCCCGTCCGGCTTCGGCGTATGCACCGGCGCGCCTGCACTGCAGGTGTCGGTGGTGCACTCGAGACCATCATCGGGCGGCACGTCGGAGTTATCCGGTGCCGAGAACACGTCGCCCTTGCCGTCGCACTGCTGCTGCTGGCAGTCACCGCTCGTCTGATCGGTGGTCGGGGTTCCGGCAGGCGTGTTCGCGGTGCCGCAGCTTCCTTCGGTGCACGACGGCGCCTGGCACTCGGTAGTCTCGCCCGGACAGTCGCCGGCAGTCTCGCAGCCTGCGGTGGCACTGACAGGCGCGCAGACCAGACCGGTTCGAAGCGCGGTAAGCGTTCGCGAGCCGAACTGGTCCTGTCCGGTCCACGGTGTCTTCGTCATCTTCGGACACTTGGTCTTGTAGCAAAGGTAGTTCGGCGCCGCCTGGCCCGCCGGCGCGCCCGGCGGCGCCGGAGTGACTGCGCTCTTTACCGTATCGATGCAGAGATACTTGGCTGGCACTTTGAGCCTGCAGCCTGGCGCTACGGAAAACGCCGCATCAGCGGGCGTGAGCGTTGCCGTATAACGCTTCGCCGTCTGGCTGTCCTTGATCTTGTAGCATTGCAGATGGTCGGCGACCTGCGCCGACGCCCCCGTCGAAATGAGAATTGTCGTCAGCATCGAAACGAATGCAGTGCGTCGTTTCATCGAGCCTTCCTCCTGCGCGGCCGCTGCGCGCCTCCCGCGTGCCGGCTTGCTTCGCAGCAAGTTATTTCGCTGCAAGCGCGACGTGCGCATTCGACGGAGCGAGGCGCAAGGAGGATCCTCGGGATTTCGTTGTAGATCGTAAGGACGCGTCGCAAGCGGGGTGGAAACGTGATGCGCACGTCACTCGATGGTGTGTTTGTCGCGCCGCGTCTGCACCGTTAGGGTGCGCCGCCGATGATCCCCCCATACGCAGGACCGACAATTTTCCACATCGGTCCGCTGTCGTTCCCGCTGTTCGGACTTCTCGTCGTGACCGGCGTGGTCATCGGCCATTGGATCGTGCTGCGGCTCGCCGCCGAGAAAGGAATCGGTCTCGACGAGATGCGAAACGCCGCGGCGTGGGCGATCGGCGCGGGGTTCGTCGGAGCGCATCTGGTGGACGTGTTCGTCTACCATCCGGAGCGGCTCGCACACGACGGACCGCTCGCGCTCGTGCGCATCTGGCAGGGAATCAGCTCGTACGGCGGGTTTTTCGGTGCGCTCGCCGGCGTCGGCTTCTACTTCTGGCGTCTCGGCAAGAGCTGGTGGACGCACGCCGATATCCTGATCCAGGGACTCGTCGCAGGTTGGGTCTTCGGGCGGCTCGGCTGCACGCTGACGAGCGATCACCTCGGCCGGCTGTCGAGCTTTGCGCTCGCGTTCAACTACCCGGGCGGCGCGCGCCACAACGTCGGCTTCTACGAGCTGCTGTACACCGTGCTCGTCCTGGTGCCCGCGATCTTCGTTCTTCGCCGGCGCGAGAACGAGCGGCGATATCTTCCCGGAACGTACATCGCGACGCTCGCCGCGCTGTATGCACCGGCGCGCTTCGGGCTCGACTTCCTGCGCGCGACCGATATCGCGCATCCGGATCCTCGCTGGCTCGGGCTTACCGGGGCGCAGTACTTCTCCGTACTGGTCTTCGCGCTTTCGTTGTGGATGCTGCAGCGAATCGCGGCGTCTGAGCCGGCCGCACCATCAAAGAGTTGAACGCGGTAGCTTGATGTCGGACCGGCTGACAGGATCGCGCGACGGGCGGTGGAGAGGAGATTCATGAAAAAGCGGACAGTACTGCGTGTTCTTCCGGCGACGATCGTCCTGATGGCGGCGGTTGCCAGCGCCGCGCCGCTCTGCGGCGACGTCAACAAGTCCGCAACTGTAACCTCGAGCGATGCGCTCGCCGTCTTGAAAGCGGCCGTCGGTGCCGACGTTTCGCTCCAATGCTCGAGCTGCGGCGATGGTCTGATCAATCCGGGAGAAGATTGCGAGGCCGGAAGTCTCGAGGACGCGACCTGCATCGCGCTTGGCTTCGCCGGAGGAACGCTCGCGTGCGCGACCGGCTGCGTCTTCGACACGAGCGGCTGTTACGTCTCCCGCTTCGACGCATCCGGAGCAACGATCGTCGATCGCCAGACAGGCCTCGAATGGGAAAAGAAAGAAGGAGCGATCGCCGGCTTCAACCCCTGCCCCGATAATCAGGATCCGCTCTGCGCGAATCCCCATGACGTGAACAACATTTATCAATGGAGCAGTACGAATACTGGGCCCGACGGCGGAGCGTTCACGGATTTTCTGACGCAGCTGAACAGGGGCAGCAGCGCGAGCGGAACCGGTTCGACTGCCGGATGCTATGCAGGACATTGCGACTGGAGATTGCCGACCATCGAAGAGCTCGCCACGATTGTAGATACGACGGACTGCGGACCGGACAAGCCGTGCGTCGATACAGGGTTCCTGCCGATGCGGTCGGATGCTTACTGGTCGAGCACGGAATCGAGTGTGCATGCTTCGACGGCCTGGTACGTGACCTTTGGCAACGGCGACTCAGCCACAGCGGAGAAGACGCTGCGGTATTTCGTGATGGCGGTTCGCGGCGGGGCTTGAGCACCGGTCCGCAACCTCGACTTCCTGCGCAGCACGGCCGGCGCGGCTATGTCCCTTCGACGAACATTCCCCGGGGAATGTGATTCAGGTTACGTCGATGCATCAGCGCTTAGAGTGATGGGTGTCTTGAGCCTGAACTGGGGTGTGCGATGGCGGCGGCGGCTCGGATACGCGTGGCGTCGGGCGCGGATCCCGGCCGGTTATGCCACTTCTGTTATTGAAACGTCGTTGCGATGTCGATTTCGTTTGACGCGATTTTTCGCCGCTTCACGTCGCGCATCGCGAAGCGAAACGGAGCGCGCGGATTTTTTCGCCGACTTCACGCGTTGCCTGCTCAGACCTTGCGGCTTGTCGCGACAGGCGCATGTCTCTGAGCGGTCGCGTCCTTGCGCCGAACGGCACCTGAAAAACCCGTGTTACAAGGATCGCCATGACGACATCCTTCGACAGCATTGCAAAGCTTTCCGAACAGGAATTGCTCGATCACTTCGAGTGCCTCGTCGCGCGCGACCGTTGTACGACGGCCGCGCTTCTCGTCGCGATCGCCGAGATCGACGAGCGAAAGCTCTGGGCGAGGCATGCCTGCTCCTCCATGTTCAGCTTCTGTATGGAGCGCTTCCACATGTCGGAGCAGGTTACTGCCAAGCGACTCTGGGCTGCGCGCACGGCACGTCGCTTTCCGGTCGTCCTGGACCTCGTCGCACGCGGCGAGCTGCATCTCAGCGCGATCCATCTCCTGGCGAGGCATCTGACGACCGAGAACCACTTGCGAGTGCTCGAGCGCGCCAGGCACAAGAGCTCTCGCGAGGTCGAGCGGCTCGCTGCCGAGTTGGCGCCGCGAGCGGATGTGGCGTCGCGTGTTCGTGTAGTGCCCCGGCGTCGCGGTGCGGACGTGGCGGACGATGGGCCGGCGGTGGCAGCCGGTGCGACTTCGATGGATTGCGAACAGGCCGGTGGTGCGAGCGATCGGTGCACTTCGACAGACTGCGAGTCCGTCGGCTGCGTGGGTAATCAGCCAGACTCCGAGGTCGGCGGCGTCGCGATCGCCCCACCGACAGCGCAGCCGGCAACAGCGACCAAGCCAATCGTTCCGCTCAGCCCGCGTCGTTACAAGATCGAGATCACCGTGGACGAAGAAACGCACGACAAGCTTCGGTCGCTGCAGGATCTGCTCGGCCGCTCGGCGACCGGTCGCGATGCTGCCGCGATCATCAGTCGTGCGATCGACGTGCTGCTCGCGCGGACACTCGCGCGCAAGGCAGGTTGCACCGATCGACCGCAGGCAACGACGCCGACGAAAGAAAAATGTACCGATCGACCGAAGTCGACGACGTCGACGAACGCGGAATGCACCGATCGACCCGCCACAACGCCCGCGGCCGATACAGCCGCTTCGCAGCGACCACAGCGATCCCGGACCATCCCGGCAGCCGTGCGGCGTGAAGTATGGCGACGCGACGCGGGACGCTGCTGCTACATAGACGGCCGAGGACGTCGCTGCCGCGAAACGGGCAACATCGAGTTCCACCACAAAGCTCCTTTCGCGATGGGCGGACCTCCTACGCTGGAGAACATCGAGCTGCGCTGCGCGGCACACAACCAGTATCAGGCGGACCTCGACTTCGGCCGCGCCTTCATGGACGCGAGGCGCGGCAATCTCGCCGATGCGCGAACATTCCCCGCGGAATGTCGTGCCGTCGACCGCGGGGGGATGGCGGCCGCGCCGTGAAGACGTCGTCGGTGTTCAGATCTCCGCGACGGGGCACGCGACGAGGCTCGGCGCGCTGCTCGCGTGACCGTGGCATCCGCAGAGAGAGATTTGGTGTTCAGAGGATCTGGCTCGGGCCAGATTCCGGCACTCGGGTTGGTCGAGGATGATCACGGCGATACATTGCGCCAGTGGATTCGAGCACGCCTACTATCGCCGGCAAGACAGTGCTGTCATTGGGGCGGCTCTCAAATAAACGACTCTCCGGAGAAACCGCGGCGATTCAGAAAGACAGGATGTTGGTGCGCCCAAAGCACAGACTTGGACTTGGGCTGTGCACGTGCGTTGCGGCAGGCATCTACGCGTTCACGGCATACGCCCAGCCAGTTGTCGCGGTTCCTCCGGTCTCCGAGCTCGCCGCGGCGCAACCCGCCGCTGGATCGGAAGAAATCGTCGGTGTTCCGGTCACCCTCGGACATGGCATTACGGAGACCGTCGACCGCATCATGCAGCGGGAACGCTCCGCCGCTCACACGTTGCCGGCTGTCCCGCGCGCGACGCACAAGCAATTCAGGCTCGACCGGGAGCCGCACGAGGACCCCAATGCGCCGCCGGTGAGCGAGCGACGGGCCGTGCCGTGGACGCGGGAGAAGCAGGCGGCGTTACTCGGCCCTGCCTCGCTTCCTCAGAGCGTCGCAACGAGCTTCAAGGCGGTCGGCATTGAGGACGCCCCCTACATCCCGCCCGACAGCATGGGTGACGTCGGGCCGACGCAGATCGTCGTTCATATCAACGGAAGGATCAGGAGCTTCACCAAGGCTGGGGTTGCGGACGGTGCCCTGGATGCGAGCGACGCTGTCTTCTGGGCGTCCGTTGCGCCTGGGGGAATCACCGATCCCGAGGTGCGATACGATCGTCTCTCCGGTCGTTGGATCCTCCTCACCATCAGCATCGCCGAGGCGACGAACAACCGGGTCGTCCTCGCGGTCAGCTCCGGCTCGACGATTGTCTCGTCGGCGAGCTTCACCTTTTATTTCTTCAACGTCGGCACTGCGGCGCCGACCGACGCAACGAGCTTCTGCGACTACCCGGGCCTCGGGATCGATAACAACGCCATCTACACCGGCTGCAACATGTTCAGCTCGGCCGGCTCCTTCCGGTGGACGAGCGCCTTTGTGATCCGCAAATCGAGCGTTCTGAGCGGCGGCCCGATCGTGGTCACCGGCTTCTCCACCATCGCCACTACGTCCGTCGCGGGGCCGTATTCGCCGAGAGGTGTCGACAACGATGATCCGAGCTGGACCGAGGGGTACATCATCGGGACCGATCCCGGGTTCCTCAATCGCATCAACATCCGGAGAGTATCGACTCCGGGCGGAACGCCAACGCTCGGCGCGAACGTCACGCTGGCGGTGTTGAACACGACCATGTCGTCTCAGCAGGCCTCGGGCTCCACGACGGCCCTCGACTCGTCGGACGTTCGGCTGTTCGCCGCGTCGATCCACAAGAACAAGCTGACCGGAGCCACATCGCTATGGACGGCCCAATCGCTGGAGGTGACCAACGCCTGCGTCCGGAGCACGTCTGGCGCTACCCGGCGCATCGGCGCGAACTGGTATGAGATCGGAACTTTGACCACGACGCCGACCCTCCTTCAGCAGGGAACGCTCTGCAACACGGCGGGCGGTGCGCCGCTCAACAGCGCGCGCGGATTTCTCTACCCGACCGTCGTCGAGACCGGTCAGGGACACGTGGCTCTGTCTTCCAGTTTCGCCTCATCCACCGAATTCGCGGGCGTCGCCGCCGCCGGCCGTCTGAGGACTGATCCAGCGGCCGGAACCCGCGCGCCGGAGACGATCGTCCAGACTGGATTGGCGGCCTACACGCTCCTCGACTCGGGCCGACGGAACCGCTGGGGCGATTACTCGTTTACGGAAGTCGATCCGACTGACGACCAGACGGTCTGGACGGTCCAGGAATATGCGGACCTCACCAGCGCGTGTCCCTATGCAAGCTGCTGGTCGATTCGCGTGGTCCAGCTCAAGGCGCCGCCGCCGCCCGCGCTCGCGAGCGCAACCGCAGTCTGCACCGGCCGCGCCTCGACGACATCGACGATTACGGGCACCGACAGCTGCGCCGCTCCGACTTGTACGAACGGCCTCTGCACCGATGGCGGAACGTGCCCCGAGTTCTTCGATCCCATTCCGCCGTCGACCAGCGACTCGGTGGGCTTTGCAAACCACATTACCGCAACGGTGCCGGCCGGCGCCGGCACGCTCATCCCGTGGCCGACGACGAACATCGTCGTTCCCGGGAGCCCCGCGACAAGTCGCGTCCTTCAGATGACCCTCGGGCTGAACACGACCGCCGCCACGGCGGGCGCCTATACCATCACCATCACGAACCCGGACGGGCAGGCAGTCACGTCGGGGTCGGCGATCCTCACGGTCAACGCGACGCCTTCGGCGCCCGCGGCGTCGAACAACGGGCCGGTCTGCGCGGGCGCGACGCTGAGCCTTTCGGCGTCGACCGTGGCGGGTGCGACCTATAGCTGGACGGGCCCGAGTGGTTTCACCTCCACTTCGCAGAATCCGTCGATCGCGAACGCGACGACAGCGGCCTCCGGGACGTACAGCGTCACCGTGACGGTGGGCGGATGCGTCTCGACGTCCGCGACGACGACGGCGACGGTAACCGGTAACGGGGGGAGCTGCGGAAGCCAGTCGTCGACAACCTGCGACGCGCCCGATACGTGCGGCGCCGGAGGCGTCTGCCAGACGAACTTCGCGACTTCAGGAACATCCTGCGGAGTCGCGGGCACCGTCTGCAAGAAGCAGGACACCTGCAACGGCTCGGGGAGCTGCATCGACAACGGCTTCCAGCCCACGACGACGACCTGCCGCGCTTCGGCGGTTCCTTGCGACGCGCCGGAGAGCTGCACGGGCTCGTCGAGCAACTGCCCGGCGGATGCTCTCGCCTCGACGACAACAGTGTGCCGGGCCTCCGGCGGAGTGTGTGACGTCGCGGAGCATTGCAACGGGACGATGGCGGCATGCCCGGCCGACGTGTTCGTCTCTGCCGGGACTACATGCCGGGCGAGCGCCGGCACCTGCGATTTCGCCGAGAGCTGTACGGGAACGGCCGCCGCCTGCCCGGCCGATGCTTTCAGCACGCTTCCATGCGACGACGGTCTCTACTGCACCGGCGACGATACTTGCTCGCAAGGTTCGTGCAGCTCGCATGCGGGCTCGCCATGCGGAACGAACGCGGAGTGCAACGAAGCGACCGACAGCTGCGACCCCTGCGCGCGACTGACGCTGCCGGCCACGGAAACGTGTTCGGTCGGGCAGCCCTGTACCGTTTCGATCGGCCTTGCGAGCGGCGGGTTGTCCGTAGGTGACGTTTCCTCCGAGCTCGTGGCCAATCCGGTCACGACTTGCACGACCGATTGCACTGTCGGAGCTGCGGCGGCCAACGGAACCTGCAGCGTCAATTCGGACTGCGCGTTCTCGGTAGCCGACATCACTCCTCCGCCGACGGCGTTCTCAGACGGCGAGATCGCAAGCGTGACCATCAACTGCTCGCAGGCAGGCAGTGGCACCCTCTGCATCGGCAACACCACTATGGCTACGCCGGCGCTCGATCCGGTACTGACATGCACCAGGCCGGAATGCGCTTCTTACCAGTGTGCGGGGCAATGCGAGCCGGGTGACTGCAACACGACGCCGGGCATCGACGCAGGCGACCCGATCGCGATCATTCACTGCGTCGTCGGGGACGCCAACCCGCTGTTCGATTGCACGTGCGGTGCGGACTGCAACTGCCAGAACGGAACCGACGTGGCCGACGTGATCTGCGCCGTGAAGCGACTCATCGGGGCGTTTTCGCCAGATACCTGCGCCGGCGCAGGGCCCAGTCCTTAGAGTCCGCCATCACGGCGGACGCGTACAGATCGGATCTACGGAGTATGGTTCGACCGAAGGCCTCTTGCTGCCGTCACACCTGACCAACGCCGGCCTTAGCGCCCGGCTTTGATCAGGTTCGCCACCGTGAACCAGTCGTCCTGCACGGACGTCGGCGCATCCATGCCGAGGTCGAGATACCAGCCCGGCTCCTTCTGGAACGCGAGGCCAGGAATCGCGACGCGGGTTCCGTGCATGAGCTGCGTGTCGATCACCGAGTACGCGTACGCGAACATGCGCGGCTCGGGGTACGAGAAGTCGACCTTCGGATTCGGCTTCTTGTCAACGCGGAAGCTGATCATCACGGTCTTCCAGAGCTGGCCGGCCGGATCCTGCAGATCCGAGTAGCCGATGATGTTCGACTCCTTGTCCACGTAGATCACGCGGCTCGAGTACGCGTAGCCCGGAAAGCGCGACTTGCCCTGCACGATGTAGACCGACGGGCGAAGCTCCCACGGCTCGCAGAACGTCATGCCGCCGTCCTTCGGGCAAAGCTGCGGAGGAAGCCGTACGCCGTGAAGCGACATCAGAAGAGGCTTTTCTCCGAGGAGCTTCCAGTCGAACCACGGGATCTGGCCCGCGTAGCCGCCGAAGCTGTCGACGTCGATATCCTGGCCGAAAAGCGCGTCACTTCGCTGCGTGCTCGACATGCGGCGAACGCGGCGCACGAACGGAAGGTACAGCCACGTGTCGTCCTGATGGGTCTGGTCCTGGTAGCGGAACGAGACGCCGCCGACGCCCTTCAGATCGAACGGCTCGATCAGAGGATAAAGACCGGCCTTGTGAAACGTCTTGTCGTTGTTCGGCAGAATGAGCGGCTTCGGGTCGTTCTTGATGCGGCCTTCGTAGCGGAAGATGCGCAGCCACTCGGGCACGAAGTGACGCTCGACGTTGTAGCGGCGGTTGCCGTTGGCATCGATGTAGAGCGAGCCCGTGTCGGCGTCGACCAGGTTGAGGTCGAGCGTCTCGGTGAAGTAATGCGTGCGCTCGAAGTTGTACATGATCTTCTGAGCGGCTTTGGGATCGTTGTTGTCGATGTTCGGGAACGGCTTTCCGGCAACCCAGTTGCGGATCATGTTGTCGTCGCCGATCGTGACCTGCGCCGAGTACTTCTCGGTGGCCGCTTTGTAGTCGGCCGGCACGTCGATCTTCTGGTAGGGAATCACGTCGATATCCATGCCGTTCTCGACGCACCAAAGAACGCCTGGGCTAACGAGATCCTTGACGCGCTCCGCATTTGTCTTGTCGATCTTGTCGCCGGGTTTCACCTCGTCGCCTTTGGCGCCTTTGGGAATCACCGGCTCGGCGATCGCGCCGTCGGCGGGCGGAGCCTTGATCGGCACGCGCCGCTTTTCGCCGTCGAGGCTTTCGGCATCGGTGTCGGCTGCGAAGGCGTGCAGCGGAACAACACCGGGAAGAACGACGAGCGTGTAAAGGATGGCAGCGAGCCACGAAGCCGCACTGCGCGACGAAAGGATACCGATCGGTCTGTGCATGCTGCGATGGTGCCCTACGAACATGTTGTAGGCAACGGGGACTGTCTTCGGGGAACGCCCCCGGCCGCGAGTTTTTTCACTGCCGGGCCGGCCGAAGGGATTTGCCCACGGCTCTGGCCGTGGCGAGGGGAAATGCCCAAGGCCAGATGACGCCCTTCCGGGTCCGCGGGGCGAGGCCAAATCTTAAAGGCGAGCAAATTCAGCGGGCCATCGCGGGAGCATCGACTCGCGGCTGCGCGGCACAGCCCTTGCTCTACACGACGCGTCGCCGCCGATACCTCCACCCGCCGATCAGGAATCGACTGGGAAGATGCCTCGAGCGGATCTGGAGAACGGCGACGAGAACCCCTCGGGAGGAGGAGGTTCGCCGTGGGCCGGTGTCTGTGTAGGAGCTGAACGTCCCGTCGCGCAACGCGACACTGAGACGCAAGGCTCCACCGCTTGCCGGGGAGTCGAAGGGTCGCGGTGAGGAGAAGGCCTGGAACGACCGGTGCATCGGGGGATGCATGCAGGATTTTCCAGGCTGGCCGCGACCCCGGGCAAGCAATACGCGGACGTTGGCCACCCGCCACGGCGATCCTCGAGGAGGGGCGGCAGGATCTGTCAGCGTCATTACGACGCGGGATCCCTGCCGCACCCTCCCCGCTGAGGAATTCCAGTAAATATTCCCCCAGAATCGTTTCCACCCGAAGACCCGGCAAGGTGCGTGGCAACTCGCAATTTTATCGCCGTTCAGGCGCGCGCCGCCGCGAATTCCGATTGTGAAAAATGTCGCCCTGCATTCGATAACGTGTCGAAAAAACAAGGTCCGCAGAGATATCGTCAGTTCAGGTGATGGCAGTTATTCGCGCACGAAAGCGCGCGGGTCTGTGGCAAACGTGCGCGAGAATTTTCGCGGGATTGCTCATCGCTGTTGACGGAAATGTTTCGTGCGACCAATGTCCGTCGTGCGCATCGGCCGTTCCGGCCTTCGAGACATGGCGAAGCCCTTCGTCCCCCCTTGGGGCTTGGCCGTGAGACTGTCCCGCAGAACCCACCTGTACTCCCTCTCGAAAATCGGTCGGCCGATGCGCCTCTTCGTTTGAAGCGCGACGCAGACCCTTTGAAGTGAGGCGTCCGCCTCGCAGCCAGCGCCCGCAACGTCAACGATCCATTTCCCATAGCGGTCAAAAGCTATCCCGAATCGGAAGGCTTTCGCGCCGAAATGAGATCCACGCGATTGACCCTCACGAGGTGCTTGTGGTGGGATGCGCGCCATTCCCGAGGAAGGGGCATCCATGGCAAGCGGAAACCTTCGATACGCGGTGCTCGGACTCATCGCGAGCAAAAACGACGGCGTTCACGGCTATCAGCTCAAAGGCGAGTGCGAGGCGATTGCCGACGAATTCTGGGCTCTGAATTACGGTCGACTGTATCGCATTCTCGACGAGCTCGAGGCGGCAGGATCGCTGTCCGTTGCCGACGAGATCCAGAAAGGACGCCCCAACAAGAAGGTCTACCGCATCACCGAAAAGGGACAGCAGCATCTCGACGACTGGCTGCTGGCGCCGGTCGAAGCCAACGCCCAGCCATTGCGCGACGAGATGGTGCTCAAACTTCTGTTCCTGGGCGCGGATGACATCGATCGTATATACGAAATCATAAAGCAGCAGCGCAGCGTCTATCTTACGCGTCTTGCAAGGGTCACACGGCGCAGACGACGGCTCGAGAAGGCCGGCGTGAGCATGCGCGCCACCGAGATGATCCTGGACGGCGCCGAGATGCGAGTACGAGCGGACCTTTCATGGCTCGAGAGCATCGAACGGCGACTCATACGCCAGAACTGACCCGCTCCCGTTGATTCAATTCGCGAACATCCACAAACACTTTGGTGAAGCAGAAACCAGAGTGGAGGCGCTCTGCTCGGTCGACCTCGAGGTGCCGCGCGGACAGATGTGCGCGATCATGGGTCCGAGCGGATCCGGAAAAAGCACGCTTTTGCATCTTGCCGCAGGGCTGGTGACGCCGGATACCGGGGACGTTCGGATCGACAACGACGTGATCTCGTCTCTGAGCGCCGACACGCTGTCGGTGCTGCGGCGACGCAAGATCGGAATCATTTTCCAGTTCTTCAACCTCCTTCCTTATCTTACCGCTGCCGAAAACGTTGCCCTCCCGCTTCGACTCGATGAGGTTGCCGAAGACGTCGTACGGGCTGCTGTCAGCGAGAATCTCGACAGAGTCGGAATGTCGAACCGCGCAAATCACAAGGCCAGCACGCTGTCGGGAGGCGAGATGCAGCGCATCGCCATTGCTCGCGCGCTCGCGATTTCCCCGGCAGTTGTGCTTGCCGACGAACCGACGGGAAATCTCGATTCAGTTGCCGGAAGACAGATCATCGAGCTTTTACGCGACCTCAACGACAGCACGGGCGTCACCATGCTGATCGTCACTCATGATCCGGTGTGGGGTTCTTTCTGTGATCGAATCGTCCGGTTGAACGACGGCCGTATCTGTGAGGACATCTTCCTCGGCGCCGAGAGCTCGAGCTGATCTACCAGCGAATGGCCATCGCGGCGCTGCTCCACGTCGAGCTTTCGGCCGTGTGCAGCACGAGAAGATCGCCTCGTTTCAGACTTTCGCCGTGTGCGAGCTCATCGAGAAGGATGAGGACGGATGCGCCGATCGTATTTCCGACCCGCTGAATGTTGATGGGTATCTTTTCTGCCGGCAGCCCATAGGAAGAAGCAATCCGGCGGATATTCCCGGTCGCCTGGTGCGTAAGAAAAAATCGGACATCGCCTGCACCTACTCCAAGCTTTTCCATGAGCCGGAGCGCGGCGCCGGCGGCGAGTTTGCTCCCGCGACGCAGAACGCGACGAAAGTCGTGGTGCCCGAGATAATCGGCGGCGGCGTACCGTTCCGTGCCTGGCGGCAGAGCCGAGAGCATGCCTGGAAATGTGATGCCCGGCGCGGCGGCGTCGCTATTGAGATACAGATCGAGCATCTCGATCGACGGGCGTTTTCCATCCGACGTCTGCGCAATGACGAGCGCGCCGGCGCCGTCGGCGTAAAGCAGCGAGTTGAGCACATGGTCCGTCGGAATGTCCTTTCCGAATCGGAAAAACGGCGAAGGGGTCTCGGCCGCAACCACGAGTACAACCCTGCCATCAATTCGAGAGGACAAGGCCGACGCGAGCTCCACCGCGCGGAATGCCCCGGTACACGGCGCCTGCAGCGAGAATGCCGGTACTCCCAGCAGACCCAGGCCCCGCGCGACCAGACAATCCATGGGTGGATTCAGAAAGTCCGGAGTCGTGCTTACGGTGATGATCGCGCCGACATCCGTTGTCGACGCTCCACTGTCGCGCAGCGCGGCGAGTGATGCCGAGATCGCGAGATCGCTGCACCGTTGACCGCTGGGCGGGTCGGCGTGCTCGGCACCGCGAGACCACCGGCGCTCCTCGATCTCGAACATCCCGGAGATTCGTGCGGCTGGAAAACCTGTCAGCTGCTCCAGCTCGGCGTTGGAGACGACTCGGTCTGGAAGCGACGAGCCAATTCCGAGTATTGTCATCAGAGGCATGGCGCAGCGCCCGGAGTGTTACTCAGAAGACGCGCGGATGCACGCCTGGCATCAGCGGCCCGGCGAATTCATGACTCAAATCGAATGGTCGTCAGTGCCGGCTGTCGCAGTGCAAACGCAGCCGCGACGGTGGCGGCCAGCATTGCCGTGATTGCGGCGAGCGCAAGAGAGATGAAAATGCTCTGCCACGCGATGCTCAGCTCGAGAACGTATCCGACAAGCGCCGGGTAATTGTAGTGCACCCAGACCCACGCGCAGAGGATCCCGACTGCCGCTCCGCAAATTGCGGCAGCGATGGTAACGGCCAATCCTTCGAGTCGTGCAATCTGGATCACCTGCGTGTCGGTCAACCCGACAATTCGCAGCACGGCCAGTTCACGCCTTCGTGACAGAACATTGGAGACTACGAGGTCAGCGATTCCGACGGCCGTCAGGAACAACACGAGCAGCTTAATCGTATCGATATCGGCAAACGCCTCGCCGATGAATCCGTCGACACGGTCGATCATCTGCTGCGTCGGCATTACCGACAGAGTGCGCCCGCTCGGTACGGAATCGCCAACCTCACGGGCGAGCCCGGAAACGGCGCCTCCGGGCTTGAGAGTGACAGAATAGAAATTTACGAGGTCGTCTTTCCATCTCGTCGCGACGGTGTCGCGATTCAAGATCACCGAGCCCTTGTCGGACACGTAGTCGGGGACGATGGCCACGACGGCAACATCGACCATGCCCGTCACGGTCGCGAGCGAGATGTGATTGTTCGTCGGCAATCCGAAGTGCGCCACGAAGTTTTCGGAAACGGCCGCTCCTTCGCCGCGCGCGAGGCGCGACTTGATTTCGGCGGCGCCGAGGCCACCGACGGGCGTCCCGTGGCTGGCGGCGTCGAGCAAGAGCCTCTCGCTCATCGCTGCGACTGCTATGCGCTCGCCCTGATACGGCTGTCCTTGAAGGACGCGAAGCGTCTCGACATTCTTGACGTTCGGGAGATCGCGAAGCGGCTTCTCGAGGTTTCGCTCGACAGGAGCCGGTAACCACCCGCCGGTCACGGCGCGCGCAGATACCAGAGCGTCTCCGGCAAAACCGTACCAGCCCGCGACCGACGTGCGAAAGCTTTGCACGAGACTGCCCGCCCCGACCGAAATCGCGACGCTGAGCGTGATGGCGGAAGCCGTCACCAGGCTCCGATCGAGCGCACGAAGAAGATTCTCTCCGGCAATTTTTCCCGAAATACCGGACAGAGCGGACAGAACAGGCAGCGCGCCCGCCCATGCCGAGTTCATCACCGGGAGCATCGCAAGGACCGAAGATACGATCACGAGAATGCCCCCAAGCGACACCATTGCAGCAGAGCCGGCCGAAACTCCTCTTACGAGCGTTATGAACCCCGCAAGTCCCGGCACCGTCGCTGCCGCGAGAGCCGCCTGCCAGGAGAATGCAGATCGAAATAGCGGCGCGTCCTCTCGCTGAAGCAGAAACGGCGTCACATGTCGCAATCGCCGAGCAGGCAGGTATGCCGCACAGGCTGCAGTCAGAATCCCACCTGCAGGATGTGCCATGAGCACAATCCACGGATTCCATGAGACGCGCGCCGCATCGAAGGGCAACGAGTAGTTCAATCCCATCCCCGCTGCAGCGTCCTCGCCGATGAAATTGGAAAGCTCGAGTCCCAGGATGACTCCGGCGACCGAACCGATTGCCCCGAGCAATCCGGCCTCAACCACGATCGATCGAACCAGAATTCCCGGCGAGGCTCCGATTGTCACCAGTGTCGCCATCGACGGGATCCTCTGCAGGACCATCGTCGTAGTCGAAGCGTAAATGATGAAGACCGCTGCCAGCAGCGCGAGCGAGCTCATTCCAACGAGCGTGGAACGCAACCCGTCGACCGTGTGGAGTCCCACGACCCGACGCTGCATCGGAGTATCCACGTGAAGTCCAGGCTGAAGAAGCTGTTCTATGGACTCCTGCGCTTGCGAAATGCTCGCGCCCGGCTTCAGCCGGATGTCGATCTGATCGACCATCGAATTTTCGAAGGTTCCCTGTCTTCCGGCAACAGGTTGCGCGGCCGGCAGGAACATCGCCACGAGTCTGCCGCCGAGAAATGCAGCGAGTCCTTTCGTAGCGATGATGCCGTGGACCGTATACTCGTTCGTGCCATCGACGGCCGACAGCCGCACTTTAGACCCCAGGCTCAGGCCTCGCTGTTTCGCAATGACATCGGTTAGAAAGATCCCGCGCGGGTCGTCGAGGATCTGAAAGTCGCCCGGATCTCGCTGAAGCACTTCGACTTCGTAAAGCGCGAGGACGTCGTCCTGCAGAAGATCGATGCCGAACAGCTCCACCGTCTCCGGCTGGCTGTCGACGAACGTCACCTGGCTGTGAATGAGGGCGGCCGCCTGCCGCACGAACGGCTGCGCGCGTACCTTCTCGAGCAGGTCTTCCGAAAAGCCCGTCTCGCCCGTCCCGAACGTCACCTGAAGATCGGCCTTTCCGCCAAGCCTCTCGAGATCGCCGGCAAACCCGCTGACGATGCTCTCGGTCGAGATATGCATCGCCGTCAACAGCGCTACTCCGACGGCGACGGTCCCGATCATCAGCAGCGACCGGACCGGCCGCGACGCGAGCTCCGGGCGGCTGACGAACCTCAGCAGTACGAGCAGCGCTTTCACTGGAGTGGACTTCCTTTCATCCGGGCTCGCGGTCGCGACTTCGCCCGAAGCCGGCCAAGTCGGATGTTAAGCGCCGTTTGCCGCCCATCGAAGAGCTGCGGCGAAGTCCTTATTTCGAATGGAAATAGAGAGTTGGGATTGCGAGGTATTGGCGCTCAGTCGACCACAACGCGGGCGCCCGTGTCTCGGTCGTCAGTCCCTTCTTATTGTCTGAGCTCTGTCTTCCCGTCGTGTTTGCGCGCGCGAGCTCGAATCATCGAGGGTGACGGCGTCTGCCGGCTCACCCGCACGCCACACAACTCAGCTCCACCGCCTGCCCCACGCTCAACCTGAGCACCCGCAGCGCATCCGAAACCGACGTCGGCGACCCGCCGCCGCTCGAATCCACGTCGCAGATGCATACGTCGCAGCTCTTCGTGCCGACGCTGGTGCGCAGGATGTGAAGCGCGTCCGTCACCGTAATCGATCCCGAATCGTCCGCGTCGCCGCACGAAAGGATCTCGCACGAAGCGTTGCAGAACTCTCCGGAGACCCAGACCGGACTGTCGTCGTCGCAGGCCTCTCCCTGTTCGAGCACGCCGTTGCCGCACGGGCCGGTGAACACGTCGCCGCGCACGGCAAAGTCGTCGAACGACGCTTCGGCAAGCCCGCCCTGCCCGCCTTCCTCGCCGAGGAACACGCCGATTTGTACGGGCCCGGCGAGCACGGGGTTCGTCGCTTCGTTCAGGACGACGAACCCGGCTCCGGCATCGTACTCGTGGATCAGATGATCGCCGATGCGGCGGATGCGAAGCGTAAGCGTGGTGGCGGGCGCGGGAATCGAGTTCCGCTGATCGAGCGGGCTGACGACGAAGTTCGACTGCAGGTTGCCGCCGCCGGTGAAGTAGATGTCGGTAAATCCGGCCGCCGAGATATGCGACGAGACGAGCCCCGCTGCGGTGCCGCTCGTGATCGTCGTGCGTTCGGCGACCACGGTGGCCTCGAAGTCGCCCTTGATCGTGAACGCCGAGGTCACGTTGACGAAGCCGTTTCCCTGGCCCTCGAGCTTGGCCAGCACGAGCTCGCCTCCGGTGACTGAAATCTCGAAGCCCGCCGGCTTGCTGATCGAGTACGACGCCGGATCCAGATCGTTTCCGGTGAATGCATCGCCGAACTCCGCGGCCGAAGCGGCACAAGGGATCAGGGCAAGAAGTGTCGTCGCAAACAGCAGAGTCGATCGCATGGCGGGAATCCTCCTCATGTTGCACGCCTGCACGGATTGAGAACGGGCAATCCGTGTCCCCCGCACGGCCCCGCCGCGAAGCCCGTATCCGCTATCAGTTTTGGCAGCGCGCGATCAACGAAAGCCCAGCAAATCCCGACTCGTATGGGCGTTCACTGGGCAGTGGTGCAAACCCCGGAGTGGGGCAATTGACACGTTTGTCAAACACACCTTACAAGTGAACCCGGCCCGAAGCGCGAAACGCCACTGTCCTCACCCCGAACGGGTAGACGGTGATTGTTCGAGAAGGAGAGTACTGGTGGTCAACCTTACCAATCCGTTCAAGTCCGCCCCGAAGTCTCCCGGCCAGGCCTTTGCCAGGATGGTCTCCGAGCTCGAGCCCGACCGGCTGACCGAATCCGAGATCACCCGCGAGTTCGTCCAGGCCAAGCTGGCCGAGGCGAGCTCCGATGCGAGCGAGCACGAGTCGAGGACAAGGGCGCTTCTGGCGCGCCTGTTCCCGATGCCGCACTAGCCGCAGCCACGATGCCGCGTCTCCTCGCGGCCCGAGGCCGCTGAAAACGTCAGCGGCCATCCCGCTCGCCTCCGTTCGATTCAGCAAAAAAAGGCGGCCGCAGCTTTCCGCTGCGGCCGCCTCTGTACCGACGCTTCACTTCCTACAGGCAGTCGAGCGCGCTCCCGAACGTCGGCGGCACCAGGCGGTCGAGCTGGCAGCTGCACGGGGAGACGGCACTCACCCCGCGATCGTCCGCGCAGATGTTGTGCGTGAACGTCGCGTTGGCCGAAGTGATGTCGAACGGCACCGAGCCGTCGACGCCCTCGATCACGACGTTGTCCTGCAGCCGGAAGTACGTGCTGTCGGTATTGTAGATGCCGGCTGTCGAGTAGCCGCGCACCATGTTCTTGCGAACGTACGGTCCGGTGGCCGCGCTCTTTCCATAGACGCGGATTCCGACGCTGCCGCCGTCGATCCTGTTCTCTTCGACGAGGTCGGCGCTGTCCTGGATGCTCACGTTGATCCCGGTGCCGCCGGACGCGGGCAGGATCACGTTTCGCTGATACGCCTTGCCGTTGTTGCCGGCGTTGTCCCACAGGATCCCGGTGGTCGCGCCCGTGATCTTCAGGTCCTTTACGGTCCCGCAGTTATGCACGCCGGATGAGAACGTGCCCGTGCCGGCTGCGACGTCGTTGATGGTATCGACCGCAACGTTGCTCTGGATCGTACTGTTGACGCCCGAGCCGTCACACTCGACTGCCGGGCCGCACCCGCCCGAACGATTGCACGTGATCGTCCAGCCGTTGGTGTCGAGATTGCGTCCGTCGTTGATCTTGATGCAGGCATCGGTGTTGGTTGCGCTCACGGCACCGCCGAGGCGGTAGTCGTTCGCGCCTCCGTATGAGCCGCATCCGTAGATGGTGGTGATGGCCAGTGCCGGGCCGGCCGTGGCGGCGACGAGGCCCGCTGCCACGAAGAAAGTGGCGACTGCTGTGAAATTGCGTCCTTTTCTCATGATTCGAAGTCTCCTTTCGATAGTGTCGTCGTCTTGAACGCGATGTTCGGTGATTCCGTATGCGCTGAAGCCTCTCAGAGCAGCGGGTACGACATGGGCGGATCGACCATCTCGCACTGGCTGGCGCACGCACACATCAGGTGGCTGAACGCGGCGGAGGAGATCGCATAGCAGCCTGTCGATGTTGCCGTAGGATCGTCGTAGAGCAGGTTGTTCTTGAATTCTGCCCAGCTCGACGAAGAGCCGGTCGCATAGAGCGCGTCCGTCGTCGATCCGCTGACGGAATTGTCTCCGATCAGCGCTTTACCCGTGCCGATGTTGAGCACGCCGTCGACCGACACCCCGTAACTGCCTCCGCGGAGCCAGTTGTTCTCGATGCTCGCGGTGTTGCGCGTCGCCATCCAGGCGGATACCGCCGTGGTGTCGGCATCGATCGTGCTGTTCTTGAGCGACGTGAGCGCCAGCCCGTTCGAATTGAAGACTCCGGTATCGACGCCGTCGCCGATCCGGACGCTGTCGACGTTCGAACAGTTTACGATCCCCTGCGCGAAGTTCCCCCGGATGCCGCCCTTTGCGAACGTATCCGAGCTGTCCTTGATCAAAACGTTGGTGGCGGCACACGTAATCGCCGCCCCTCCGGTCGAAGAGTTGGAGATGGTGTGTCCATTCAGATCGATCGTCACGGCGCCCGTCACGTTCAGGCACGTGCCGCTCGTGGCCGCGAGGTCGAGGCTCGACGTGAGCGTGTAGTTGCTCGTGATGTTGGTTCCCGGACACGCGCCCGGCGAGCCATACTCCGGAAAGTCGAACGAGACGTCGCTTACGGGCGTGCACGAGGCATCGGCGCAATCGTCGTCGTCGCAGTACAGCCGGTCGACCAGCGCTCCGGAAGCCAGCGATATGCAGTATGCAGGATCCGGGTATGCGTCGGCGGGATCCTGTTCGATCAGGTAATTGGTGCGCAGGTCGATCAGGCCCGTACCGCTCGAGATCTGGTAGTACTTGCCGTTGCGAACGACGTTATGGTCGATTCTCGCGCGACCTGCGCCGCTGGTATCGAGCATGCTGGTGATTTCGAGGCCGATATTCGTGGCGTGGACGTTGTTGTAGGAAATGTTCGACGACCGGTTCTTCAGCTTTACGGAAACGGCGAACGTATCGGCACTGACATAGCTGTTGGTCAGTGAGTCGAGCGCATACGTCGAGTTATATACGCCGTAAATCATCGAACCATCGATCTTGACGCCATCGATGTTCTCGCAATTGAGGATTCCGTAGCTCATCACGCCGGAAATCGTGCCCTTGGTGGCAGAGCTGTCTTTGATCGTGACGCCGGCGCTCTGGCAGCCGATCGCAGAGATACCAATGCCGGTGCCGCCGGTCCGGGTGATGCTATGGCCATGAAGGTCGACGGTTCCGCCGCCGCTGAAATAAAAGCAGCTGCCGACACCGGTCCACGTGTAGTCATCGGCAAGGTCGAACGTGCCGCCCGCAAGATTGTTCAGGGTGCCGGGGCACGTCGTCGTTGCGCCGGCGCCCGCAGAGAACAGTACGACGACCGCTGCGTGGAGCGCACCGAGTCGCCAGAATGGTTTTCGAATACTCATGGATCCCTCTCCTTTTGTGATGACTCGCGAAAGCACGAGTGGTGCGCTGATAGTGCGGCGTTCGTCATCGCGTCAAGAAAATCACGACGTAAATCGACGACGGCGCGTCGCGAGCATGCTGTGAAAAATCGATTCGCGACGACGGGATCGACAGCACTCAACGTTTTGTTGTAGCCCGATGAGGTGCGTTTCCGCCGCTCAACGCAGCGGGATCGCGCGCGATCTGTATCGACAGAAAGCGCGACTGTCCGGTGTGACTGCTCTTACTTGCGAAGAAGCGAAGCCGGTGATTTTGCGCGCGCGGCAACAGACGGACGTCGTCGCTGCGTATGTACAGCGGGCTTGCGCACGCGCAGTTTCGTGTCCGAATTTTTTACGCGAAGACAGTTTTTGAAGTCCGCGACCAATCGTCGACTCGGAAACGGCTTCGCGCTGCACGTCCGGTCAACTGCTACAGGCGGAGCCACGGGGGGCTCGGCAATTGATCTCCGAATCGCAGACGAACAGGATCGCCATGGCGACTACGCATTCCGCACAGCGATGCAGAGCATCGCTGTGCGGAAGCGGACATCGACAACGCAGCTACAAAAACCGCGGAAGTTACCGGTGCGAGCCGGCGTTCCTAGGCGCCACCGCCGCCCCTCGGGCAGTTCAGCGTAACGGGCGAGCTTACGGCCTTCTTGAGCACGATCAGCGCGTCGGACGCCGTAACGCTTCCGCTGCTGTTCACATCGCACACCGAAAGAGCACACGTTGCCGAATTGACGGCGACTTTGAGCGTAAACAGTGCATCGGACGCTTTCGGCAGCTCACCGGTCGAGTTGGTCGGCTTGCCGCACGGCACGAGGTTGCACTCGGCGTCGCAGGCTTCGCCGTTTACGAACTCCGTGTCACCGTCGTCGCATTCCTCGGGATCTTCGACGACGCCGTTTCCGCACTCCTGCCCGCCGCCCGGTTCGCCGGCGATGCAGTCACCGGCCTGGCACTTGTCGTTCACCGTGCATGTGCTGCCGTCCTCGCACGGTGTGCTGTCGGGGCGGTCGACGGGGTTCGAACAGGTGTAACCGGAGTCCTCGTCCGGCTCGCAGGTAGCCGTCGTGCACTGCGTGTCGCAGATATGCGTCGGGGTCGATTCGCATTCGCCCGTGAAGATATTGCAGTGGAAATCGCACGAATCCGGCGCCGGGTCGCACTTGGGCTCCGGCGAGCAGAACGTGACGGTAAAGACCGTCGTGCAGGTGCCGGTAAAACACGGGTTAAGCAGGTCCTGCCTGCAGGGCGCGCCGTCCGGAATCTTTTCGGCAATGCACTCGCCGCCCGAGCAGGTACCGTTCTGCTCGGCGCACAGGTCGAACGCTTCGCACGGCGTACCGTCGTCGGCCGGAGACGCCTCACACGTTCCGTTCAAGCATTTTCCCACCGTACAAGCGTCCAGCGTCTGGCAGGAATGGCCATTGTTGCCGGGGGTTTCTTCGCAGGTGCCGTCTTCGAGGCACGTGCCGACAGTGCATTCGTTGAAGGTTTCGCACGAGACCGATGCGGCCGATACGGCGCCCGCGCCCGCCAGACTCGCGATGAGCGAAAGCGTGGAAATGATGCGGAACGTAATGCGACGGTTCATGAGACCTTCCTTGTTCCAGAGTGACCTCTGGCTCTGCGGCAAATCGCCAACGGTCTCAGATATTGGCGACGGCCGGCGCGAGCGAATGCACGCCGGCGCGATATGGTAGCCGACCACCCTGTCGAGAGTGCTACAGACGCACCTTGCTCAATCGATCGGCCATGCGCGTCTGCCAGCCGGGGCCGGTCGCCCGCCATCGCGCGATGACGTCGGCGGGAAGACGCAGCGAGATCAGTTTGCGCGGATTCGACGAGGTCGGGCGTCCGCCCTTGTTGGTTCCGCCCCGCACGGTTTCCGTTATTCCCTGCGGATGCTGCGCGCTGCCGTCGCGCTCTTCCGCAGCCGCAACGTCGGTGTCCTGATAACGACGTGAAATGGTCTCGATCGCGATCATCGACTGTCCTCCCCTTCCAGTACGAAAACCGGCGGCCGTTCGCGCTGGCGAACAGTCGCCGGACGGGTCGAGCGCGGCTCAGCACGTGCAGAGCCTGGATCTGCGAGGCCGGCGCTCGACCCGCTCGAGCGCCGGCGGCCGATCGCTCCGGCATCCGTTGGCTGACGCCCCTTTCCCGCGTCCGCCGGCTGATGCATGCCGTCGGATCCGTCGCGACAGTAACGGCCGCGCCGCCGCCGACAATACTTGTGTAGCCGTTTCGCGCAGAAACTTTTTTAGACGTCACGAGAATTGGTGCGCGAACACTTCGAACACGGGAGTTTTTGTAGATGCGCGCGCCGCTGCGGTCGCCTCGCAGCATCCACCCGCGAGAACCCGGAACGACATCGGCGTTACCTGCCAACATGGATGTCAGAGTCCTGCGACATCTCCGCGATCCATGGCAGTTACGTTTCGACGCTCTGCATCGACCCACGAATCGCGCGCCGCAATCCGCGAGTTGTCGGAGGCGTACCGGGATTGCCCCGAAGAATTCGCAGAACTGGACCGCTCGATCTCGTCGCAACGACGTTTTCACAACGCCGTCCCGCTGACCGAAGTCGCCAGCTACTCCGGTTGCCGAACTTGTGTTCTGTCCCCACTGGGGGGACGAGCGCGTGTTGCCTGCACTCGTTCGCCTCGGAGCTTTTTTCGCAATCGCAGTGATAACATTTCACACGAGTGACGGTGGTCACGCGGTGTACATCTTTCGTTTGATTCCAGTCCATCGACTGGCTGGTCGTTGCTATTTCGTTTGCGGCCGCCACACGCCGTCCCATCCGGACGGCGGCTTCTCGCGGAACTCGGCGATGCGTTCGAGCATGACCTCTGCCGCGCGGTCCGCCGGCCGCGCGGCGAGACTCTGCGAGAAAGCTGCGAACGCGGCATCCCAGCTGCCCGCGCGATAGCAGCGCAGTCCGTCGGCGTAGGTATCGCGCGCGCGCTGAGCAACGTCGTCGAGACAGCCGGTTTCACCGAGCAGCTCGAACACGTCGACGGTCTCGATTTTGCCCTTTACGGCAATGGTATCGATCTCGCGCATCTCGAACTGCGGGCCGGCCTCGCGCGCGACCGAATCGCTCACGAGGATCCTGGTGCCGTAGAAACGATTGGCCGCCTCGAGGCGCGCCGCGAGATTCACCGTGTCGCCGATGACGGTGTAGCTGCGCGTGTGGTCCGATCCGATGTTCCCGACGATCACTTCGCCGAGCGCAAGGCCGAGTCGCAGATCGATCACCGGCGTATCCCGCCGCAGCCCGGTAAGCTCGGGAAGCTCGCTTCGAAGCGTATCGATGGCGACGAGCTGCGCGAGCGCCGCACGGCACGCGAGCACCGCGTGCTCGGCATCTTCGACGAACGGCGGACCCCAGAAGGCCATGATCGAATCGCCGATGAACTTGTCGACGATGCCCTGATATTCCTGCACGGCCAGCGCCTGAAGACCGAAATGCCGGTTGAGCAGCCGCACCATGTTGGCCGGAGTCAGGCGCTCCGAGAGCGCGGTGAAGCCGACGATGTCGCCGAACGAAACGGTCATCATCTCGCGTCCGCCGTCTTCGCCGGTGATGTCGGCGTCGAGCAGCCGCTTGAGGATGCGCGGATCCACGTACCTGCCGAACGTCTCGCGCATCTGCTCTTTGGCGCGCAGCTCGCCGACGAAGAAGTTGAACGACGTCGTCAGCGCGCCGAGCTCGTCCTTGCTGCGCACGGGCAGCTCGAGGTCGAGCTGGCCCTTCTGCACATTGCCGAGCGCGCCGATCAGCGAGTGCACGGGACGAAGGAGGGCTCTCGTGACCACCATCGCGACGAGAAGCCCCAGCAGCACGGTCGATGCCGTGGCCGCCACGCTCAGCCGCACGATGCGGCCCTGCCGCTCGAGTGCCTCCCGGGCCACGTGTTCGGCACGCCTGGTCGTGATGGTCTGCAGCTCGGCGCGCTGGGTCTGCACGAGCCTCTGAAGCTGGTTGAGTCCGTCGGCAACGAGCACAGCGGCCGCGTGGTCGCCCTGACGCTGAAGATCGAGGACCTTCGCCTGTTGAGCCGTGATGGCCGGGTACGCAGCCTCGACCTGTCTCAGGAGCGTGCTGAGCTCGAGCGCTTCGGATGCCGCCCTGGCTCCGATCGCGTCCGGTGAGAGCAGCGTTGCCGCACGTGCGAGCTCATCGTTGAGCAGGCCGGTGAACTCTTCGTAGTTGGCCTGCGCTTCGGTCAGCACCGTCTGGTTGGGTTCGGGGTGGCTGAGCGCGCCGAACGTGCGCTCGAACGCGAGGCGGCGGCGCAGCCCGTACTCGTTGACGTTCGAAAGCGAGGTCGCGAGCGGGATGTCGACGTGGGTCAGCGTCTGGAGCTCTTCCTCCAGGCGATCGACCTGCCAGAGCAGGAAGCCGACCAGCGCGATGGTGAGTGTCAGAAGGAAGACGGCCAGACCGAAGATGCGTGCGCCGATGCTGTTGCGAAACGTCACTGGGCCGGTCCTTACATGCGCCTCCTCTTAGTAGCCACGCCCGGCCCGTCGGATGGGCCGCCCCGGGCGCCGCATGCAGCAGAAACCCCGCACCAAAACGCACATTTCGGGCGAAAAAGCTTGACGCCCTTGAGCTTATTGGAATAAAAGTCTCCGCGTTCGGACGTTGCCTCGTCTGCCAGCGGCTTTGCGCCGCCGTCAGCGCGACGAGGAACCGAATGTCCGCGACACCAACCCGCTCCGGCGGATTCCAGACAAGATTTTCGAGCAATCGACGCTCTCGGTCGGCGAATGTCGCGCGCCGTTTCGAGGGCCTTGCCGCCCCGCCGGGATCCACGGACGACCTCCTGGCAAAATCGACCGTACTCCATCGAAACGGCAGGGCGGCAAACTATCTCGTTCCCGCAGCACTCGGCCTTCTGGCCGTCGGCACCATCGCAATCGTCGCCTTCATGACCGCCGGCTGCAGTGCGCGAAGGAACGACACCTCGTCCAGCAAGAAGGGTCCGGAGGACACTTCGTCGAGTAGTAAGGGTCCCGACAGGGATCCGAATCGTTCGCAGTCCGCTCTGTGTTTGTCTTCGACGGCCCAAACCATGGGTGAATGCTCCACCGAGGGGGGTGGGCTCGGTACGGACGACCGAGCAAGTGGCATCGCCCGAGGCCAATCGAGAGGGGGAGACACAGGTGCGGGGGGAACTGCGAGCAAGCCGGAGAGCTCCGGAACAGGAAAGGTAGCGCGCGACCGTCGCGGGCTGGCCGACGCGTGGCCTGAGGTGCGCCCCTCCTCGTGCATCTCCCCTGTTCCGGGCTCTCCTATGGCTGCTGTGGGTGCGGGAACACAGTAAGGGACGCGGCCGTCCTGATTGCATCGAGGGGATGCGATCAGGACGGGCCGTTCCTATGCAAAAGCTCACACTCCGCTCTCGCCAGATGGAAAAGAATCCTACTTGCGGGGCCGTCTGCGGCGACTTCATAGTCGCCGGATGCGACAGAACCTTCTTCTTTCCTCCCTCGCCTCTCTCGCCTTCCTTGTAATCCCGTCAGCCGGCCGCGCCGACGTTGTCCGACCGTGCGGAACTTCCGACGCGAGCGCGCGCGAACCGAATGCGACCGACGCGTTGTTCGTGCTTCAGGGTGCCGTCGGCATCGCCGGATCGTGCGGGCGCTGCCTTTGCGACGTGGATTCGAGCGGCGCGGTCAGCGCGGTGGATGCGCTCACGACGCTCCGGCGCGCGGTCGGCACCGGGGCGGCGCTGCATTGTCCGGCCTGCACGTGCACGGCCATCACGCGACTCGATACCGGCGCGCGCCCGAGCTCGGTCGTCGCCGTCGACATCGACAAGGACGGCTACGTGGATCTGGTAACGGCGGACCTCGAGGCGGATGAAGTTTCGGTTTTCTATGGTCGCGGGCGCGGCGTGTTTTCGGAACGCAAGGCATTTGCGGTCGGCGATACTCCGCAGTCGGTCACCATTGCGGACCTGGACGACGACGGCCACCTCGACATCGTCACGTCCGATGCACTGCCGAACAGTCTTACCGTGCTGTTCGGCCGAGCCGGAAGAAAGTTCGTGCGCGCGGCCGATCCGATTCCTACCGGAGTCGCACCGATCAACTCGGTGGCGGTCGACATCAACGGAGACGACAAGCTCGATCTCGTGGTCGCCAACTCGCTGTCGCAGGACATCTCGGTTCTTCTCGGACACGGCGACGGCACGTTTGCGCAGGACGTCCGCTACGCAGTCGGAGCAGGCCCGCGCTGGGTCGCGCTCGCCGACATGGACGGCGACGACATCCTCGACGCGGTAACCGCCAACCGCGATTCGAACGACCTGTCGATTCTGTACGGCGACGGTGACGGCGGTTTCGGCAACGAAAAGCTGGTCGGCGGCGTCGGCGCGCCGTACCACGTCTCGCTCGCGGACCTCGATGGCGACGACCGCACCGACATCGTCGTGGCTTCGAACTCCGCGGATGCAATCGCCGTGCTGCTTGCCAAAGGCGACCACAACTTCGAGGAGCCGGTCCTGTACGCGGCGTCCTCGAACACCATCCAGACCGACGTGGGATTCGTCGACGACGACGACGTGCTCGACGTCGTCGCCGTCAACTATGCAGGCGCCGATCGCGGCCTTAGCGTTTTTCTCGGAAACGGGGACGGCACGTTTGCCAATGCGCGAGTCGAGGCGACAGGATTCAAATCGCGGTCGGTTGCGCTTGCCGACATCGACGGCGATTCGCTGACCGACGTCATCACGGCCAACTCCGGCGACGGCGCGGACGACCTGACGCTGTTTCACGGAAAAGGCGACGGCTCGTTCGCCGGTCCTGTCGAGTCGGAGGCCACGCCGCAGACGAACGACCTCGTCGTCGCCGACTTCGACCACGACGGGTTCGACGACGTTGCGACCACCGATCTCGCCCAGACGGTCACGGTGTACGGATCCGATGGGACCGGGCACTTCGATCGCACGGTTCATCCGGTCGGCACGGTGCCGTTCGTACTTTTCGTCGGCCAGATCACCGGCAGCACGCAGGCCGACCTGATTGCGACGGCTGCGGACACGAACGGCGAAGAGTCGGCGCAAAGATCGGTCGTCCTCGTCGGCAGCGGCGACGGAACGTTCACCGTTTCGCCGGCGTCGACCCAGCTCACAAACGGAGAAGCGATCCGGCAAAGCACCGCGGCCGGTGACATCGACGGCGACGGCCGCACCGACCTTGCGATCGGCGCCGGCGAGATCGAGTTGTTCCTCGGACAGGCCGACGGAACTTTCGAATCTTTCGACGAGCTCGACGCGCTCACGACTTTTCCGGCGCTCGCGGTTGCCGACCTTGACCGCGACGGCGACGACGACGTGCTCGAGCTCGTGCGCGAACACGGAACGCTGCGTGTGCACCGCAACAAGGGCGACGGCAATTTTGCCGCCCCCGTAAGTTACGACGTGGCGGCCGACTTCTATCTGGCCGTCGCCGACATCGACTCCGACGGCGACGCAGACGTCGTGACCTCGACAGATCATGATGGCGGAACGATTTCCGTCCTTCGCAACACTGGACAGGGAACCTTCGGTCAGCAGATCGTCAGCCACGCCGGCGGCCTCGTCTACCCGTTCGTCGTTGCGGACTTCGACGGCGACCGCGCAGCCGACTTCACAAGCGTGACCGCCGACGGCCACGTGCTGCTTCTTCCCGGCGACGCGAAAGGCCACTTCGGCGAGAGCCACTCCGCATCGACGGTAGCGTTTTCGTCCGGTGCGTTCGCCGCCTTCGTTGACGACGGGTTCTTCGATGCGTCGCCCGGGCGCGATCTCGTGCTTGCCGGACGCGCCGAGGGCCGCGGAAACCGGCTGGTCGTCCTTTCGGACGCCGGAGAATGCATGGTCCGGTGACGGCTCGAGCCGTCCGCTACTGCGACGATGCGATCGGCTGCACGAGGCCTGCGAAGTACAGCAGCATTCCCGCCAGCGCCGTCACCGCAAGCACTCCGAGCATGCCTTTCTTCGCACGAAAGATCGCCCAGGCTGCGCCCGCGAACAGCACGACGCTCCAGACATTGATGCTCGCCAGGACCGGCACGTCGATCGTCGCGCCGTAGCCGGCGATCACGTGGACCTCACGGAACATCACGTGCAGCGCGAACCAGACGGCAAGGTTCGCGATCATGCCGACGACAGCGGCGGTGATGGTCGCGAGCGCACCGGACAGGGCCTTGTTGCTGCGCAGCGTCTCCACGTATGGCGCGCCGAGGAAGATCCACAGGAAGCACGGCGTGAACGTGACCCACACCGTGAGGATCGCGCCGAGCACTCCGGCAACGTACGGCGGAAACATTCCCGGATTGCGAAACGCCGCCAGAAATCCGACGAACTGGTTGACCATGATGAGCGGCCCGGGCGTGGTTTCGGCCATGCCGAGACCGTCCATCATTTCGGTCGCCCGCAGCCACCCGTATCCCGTCACCGCCTGCTGCGCGACGTACGTGAGCACCGCATAGGCGCCGCCGAACGTGACGACGGCCATCTTCGAGAAGAACACGGCGATGTCGGCGAACGCGCTGTGCGCACGGTCGCCGGTCATCGCGACGATGAGAATCACCGGAACCAGCCAGAGCAGCAGCAGGATCGTGCCCATCCGAAGCGACCACACCGTTGACGGCCTTGCGTGGGCAGGCATCGACTCTCCGAGCGCGCTGTCGGCATCGCTCAGCATGGCGCTTCCGGCGGCGCCGTGACCGCCGGCGCCCGGTGCAAACGCGCGCACGCCGAGGCGCGCACCGGCGAACCCGATGAGGCCCGCAGCCAGCACGATCCACGGAAACGCAACATCGAAGACGAACACCGCGATGAACGCGGCCACCGCAACCGCGCGCATCTCGTTGCTCTTGAGCGACCTCTTTCCGACCCGCTGCACGGCTTCGATCACGACGGCGAGCACGGCGGCTTTCATGCCGAAGAACAGCGCGGCCACCGATCCGACGTTGCCGTACGCCGCATAAACGATGCTGAGCGCCATGATCGAGACGAAACCCGGAAGGATGAACAGAAGGCCGGCGACGAGTCCGCCGGCCGTGCGGTGCAGCAGCCAGCCGATGTAGACGGCAAGCTGCTGGGCCTCGGGACCGGGCAGGAGCATGCAGTAGTTGAGCGCGTGCAGGAAGCGCGCGTCGCCGATCCATTTCTTTTCGTCGACGAGGATCCGGTGCATCACCGCGATCTGCCCGGCCGGCCCGCCGAAGCTGAGCGCAGCGACGCGCGCCCAGACACGTGCCGCCTCGGCGAACGAAATGCCGTGGGACGGCTCAACGCTGCGATGCGATGTCGTGACGTTCATCGCGCGCCGTTATGCCGGAAAACGGCGCGGGGTACAGTCCGGCGCATCTCGCGTGCCGACACCGGCCCATTGTTTCAGCCGAAGCAGCAGCGGACGGCCTGTACCTGCCGGCCGTTTCCTTTAAGATCCCCCGCTTCGGAGAACGACGTGGGTAACGAAACGACAGCATCCTCTTCCTCGAACGACACGGCGCGCGCACCCGGCCTCGATTTCATCCGCCAGCGCGTCGCGGACGATGTCGCGGCCGGCCGGAACCAGGGGCGCGTCGTGACGCGCTTTCCTCCGGAGCCGAACGGCTACCTCCACATCGGCCACGCCAAATCGATCTGCCTCAATTTCGGAGTCGCCATCGAAAACGGCGGTCGCTGCCATCTGCGGATGGACGACACGAACCCGAGCAAGGAAGACCTCGAATACGTCGATTCGATCACCGAGGACGTGCGCTGGCTCGGTTTCGACTGGGGTACGCACTTCTACCACGCAGCCGACTACTTCGATCGCCTTTACGAGTTCGCCGAAGAGCTCGTGCGCGGCGGCAAGGCGTTCGTCTGCGACCTTTCGCCCGAAGAGATGCGCCAGTACCGCGGCACGTTCACCGAGCCGGGCAAGGAAAGCCCTTGGCGCGGGCGCAGCGTAGACGAGAACCTCGACCTGTTTCGCCGCATGCGCGCCGGAGAGTTCCCGAACGGCACGCACACGCTTCGCGCGCGTATCGACATGGCCTCGCCGAACATCGTCATGCGTGATCCGGTGCTGTACCGCATCCAGCACTCCGATCATCACCGCACCGGCGACAAATGGTGCATCTATCCGATGTACGACTTCGCGCACTGCCTGTCGGATGCGCTCGAGGGCATCACGCACTCGATCTGCACGCTCGAGTTCGTGCCGAACCGCGCACTGTACGACTGGGTACTCGACCAGGTCGATCTTTCCAGCCTGCCCGGCCGCCCGCAGCAGATCGAGTTCGCGCGCCTTAACCTCGCGTACACGGTGATGAGCAAACGGATCCTTCGCGGCCTCGTCGAACAGAACCACGTCTCGGGCTGGGACGATCCGCGCATGCCGACCATTTCGGGCATGCGCCGCCGCGGATACTCGGCCGCAGGGCTTCGCGCGTTCTGCGAAAGCGTCGGCGTGGCCAAGGCCGACAACATGGTCGCGTTCGCGCAGCTCGAGCATCACGTGCGCGACGATCTGAACCGCACGTCACCGCGCGTGATGGCGGTCGTCGATCCGATTCGCGTCACGATCGAGAACTGGCCGGCCGGCCAGGTCGAGATGATCGAAGCCGTCAACAATCCGGAAGACGCCGCGGCCGGCACTCGCCAGGTGCCATTTTCGGGCGAGCTCTTCCTCGAGCGCGACGACTTCATGGAAGACCCACCGAAGAAGTTCTTCCGCCTCGCACCGGGTCGCGAGGTGCGGCTGCGTTACGCGTACTTCGTCACCTGCACCGGCGTCGAGAAGGATTCCGCCGGAAAGGTGACCGGGCTTCGCTGCACGTACGATCCGGCAAGCCGCGGCGGCAATTCGCCCGACGGTCGCAAGGTGAAGGCGACGCTGCACTGGGTTTCGGCGGCACACGCAATCCCGGCCGAAGTGCGTCTCTACAATCTCCTGTTCACGCGCGAGAACCCGCTCAAGGTTGCCGACGGCGAGTCGCCATTCGACAGCCTCAATCCTGCATCGCTCGAGATCGTTCGCGATGCGCGCGTTGAGCCGTCACTTGCCGCTGCAAAGGCCGGCGAGCGCTACCAGTTCGAGCGGCTCGGATACTTCTGCATCGATCCGGATTCGCGCGGCGGCGCGCTCGTCGTCAACCGCACGGCAACGCTGAAGGACGAGTGGGCGAACATTCAAAAGCGTCAGGACTGACTGGTGCAGAAACGTCAGGCCTGACTGTTGCAGAAGCATCAGGCCTGACTGTTGCCGAAGTGTCCGGCCTGACGGCTGCAGAAACCTGCCTTACCGCCGGCGAAAGTAGTCCACGCACGACGGGTCGCCGCAGTGCACCGACTTCAGGCGGTCATTGGAGTTGTCGTATTCCGCGATCAGCGGAAGGCCGTCGGTACCGATCGTGATCGACGTGAGGCTTCCGACCAGCCCGACGCTGTCCGCGGTAAGGTTGAGCGCATCGGTGCAGGCCAGGTTCGAACAGTGCGAGATCCTCAGATCGTTCTGGAACGATCCCCAGTGACTGATGATTCCCAAGCCGTCCGAGCCGATCGTGATCGAGCTGTTCCTTCCGGAACCAAGCAGAGCGTCGATCGTCTGGCCGAGCCCCACAGAACACGCCGGATTCGTGCAATGCAGCACCTTGAGCCGATCGGCCGTACGATCGTGGTAGCTGACAAGCCCGTAGCCGTCCGCCCCGATCGTGACCGACGACGTGTCTCCGACGTCCGCCGTGTTGTCCAGCGTCGTGAACGTGCCGGTCGTGCACGCTGCATCGGAGCAGTGTCCGACCTTGAGCGACGTTGCCGCCGAGTCGTAGTAACTGATCAAGCCGCGGCCGTCGAAACCGATCGCCATCGAAATCCAGCCGCCGGTCGTCACCGAGCCGTCGAGCGTATTGGACGTCGCGGCGGTGCACGCTGTGTTCGAACAATGCGCGACGCGAAGATGCTGGTTGGTCTCGTCGTAGTAACTGATCAGGCCGAGGCCGTCGGTTCCGATGACGATCGTCGGAAACGACCCGACCGTAACGCCATCGATGGTGGCCTGCGAGCTGGTGCTGCAGTTGAAGGTCGTGCAGTGCGCGACCTTCAGGTGTTGGCCCGGATGGTCGAAATACGCGAGCAGCGGGAGCCCGTCCGCGCCGATCGCAATCGATGCGGCCTGCCCGACCGCATCCGAACCGATCGTCAAGGCTGACGACAGGCTGCTGCAGGTCACGTTCGCGCAGTGCCCCACCCGCAGCACCGGATAGTTGTTCGTGTAACTGATCACGCCGAGCCCGTCGGTGCCGATCGTGATGGTCGGGAAACGTCCGGTGGCCGGACTGTCGATGACGGTGACGGCGTTGGCTGCCGGCAGAAGGCTGCCGCGGAATGCCGAAGAGCCTGCAGCACCCGTCGGACCGGTCGGGCCCGTCGATCCGGTCGGTCCGGTCGCTCCGGTTGGCCCCGTCGAACCGGTCGCACCTGTCGGCCCCTGTACTCCGCTCGGACCGGTCGGGCCCTGTGCGCCGCTTGGTCCCGTAGGGCCCTGCACGCCCGGAGCACCGGCCGGGCCGGTGGGACCAGTCAGACCGGTCGTTCCTTTGGGGCCGGTCGGACCCGCAGGCCCCTGGCAGTCGAGATAGTCGCAACCGTCGTCGTCGTTGATGTCTTCTACTGCCTCGCACGTGTTGTCACCGTTGGCGTCCCAGCAACTCAGCCCGGCGCCAGGGCACTCGATCGCTAGCTGCTGGCCGACGGCGACTCGCAGCAGTCGCAGCGCATCGGTCGCGACCACGCTGCCGTTGCCGTCCAGATCGCCGCACTGCGTGGTCGCAGCAGAAGTCGGAGCCGGCATCAGGACGGCCGCGAAAAGACACGCGAGGATCGACAGCGAGAACGGAGTCTGCATGGAGCTCTTTCCTTATCGAGCGAACGAGAGAGGCCCCGACGCGGGTGCCGCACTGGAGCCAATCATCCAATGGCGCGTCTCAGTCAATGGCATCTCGCATGCAGCGCATCGCTGCGCACTTCGATGCCGCAGGATAGCGCTCGGCAAAGCGCACATTTCTGCCCGTAGCAGACCTGGCGCGGATGTCTTTGAATGGCGACCCGGTCGCGCGGAGCACGGGCGCAACGTACTCGTCCGCCGTATCCCGGCGTGCTAGGAATGGTGGCGATGACTCCGCGCAGAACCCCGTTCGGGAGCGAAGCGTTGCTCGCTGCCTTTCTGATTGCGATCACGGCAGGCGCTGCGGCCGCAGCGGAGTACGAGGGCGCCGGCAATACCGGCTGGACGTGGGACAACCAGCGCGATTGCTGCGACGATGCGGTCGCGCTCGCCCAGCAGGACAGCGCCGCGCGTTGTCGCGATGCGGGCGGCGCGCCGCGAATCAGCCCGTACGCTCGCGGCATGTGCGACTGGGATGCGCAGGGTGACGGCGACAACCGCGTCTACCTGTGCACCGCGACGGCGAACGTCCCCTGCTGGTAATTGCGCGCTGAGCGACGGCGGACCCAGCCCTACTTCGATCGCGCCGGTGTATCGCTCACAGTCAGCTTCGGCTTGAACGTACCATCCTTCAGCCCGACCAGCTGCGAATCCATCACGTCGGCCCATCTGTCGAAGACCGCGTCGACATCGCTCCACGTCTGGACGTTGCCCTTGGACGTCTCGTTCCCGCGGCGTTTGTCGAAGAACGCCGCCTTGACGACCCGCTTGCGATGCCGGCGTTTGTCGCCATCCGCTTTCGCAGGCGGAGGCCCGGAGACGGAAAACTCCGCTTCGAGCGCACAATCGTGGATGAACGTTTTCGTCGCGTCGCCGAGCTCTCTGGTCCGCTCGGGCAGGTTGCGGATCGGAACGTCGGTCGAGAAGAAATCGACTTTCTGGTGCGGCTTCGTCACGAGCGTGAGCGCGAGCTGGATCTCGAGCACGTTGACCCCGGGTTTGTCGACGAGCTCGAACGATCTGCGAAGCCGGCTCGTCATCGCGCGATAGAACGAATCGGCCAGGTATTGAAGGTCGGATTCGGGAATGTCGTCGAGGCGCCGGTCGGCACCGCGCCACACCTGGACCGGCCGGAACAGGATCTTGCGAAAGCCGCGCTTCAGCGTCGGGTCGCGATAGAAGAGCACCGACGGCGACTGGTCGCTCGGCTGAAGGCGCGAATAATTGGTGAGAAACCCCGACTCGAGCGCCGGCAGCGAGGGCGCGGCAGATGCAGCAGGCTGCGCGGCGGGTCTTTGCGTTGCGCAGCCGGCGCAGACGGAAAGCAGACCGGCCGCCAACATGATGCGCGCGATCGAGCGCGGCGACCGGAAGGGTGTACGCGGTAACATGCCGCAACGATGACCGCCTATCGGCGAGCGGTCAAGATCACGCCGACGCACACCTCATTGCGCTGCCTCGCCGGACGCGTCCGGCTCCACGTCAATGGAGACGTCGAATCCTTCGGGGAGCATCGCGACGAAACCTCCTGGAGGTTTCGCGCCGCGAACGACGATCCGGTAGCTGCGGCCATCGCGGCCGTCGCGATGAAAGGCAAGGTCCAGCGTGCCGTACCACGTCGGGAGCCCTTTCGCTTCGAGCCGCGGCACCGAGTCCAGCCATTCGCGCCGCAGTCCCGCGCCGAGCACCAGCGCCGCGTCGCTCTCGCGCTCGTAGACGAACATCGTTCTGAGCGCGATCACGTATTCGGCGCCGATCCAGCAATGCGGCAGATCGCCGAGATGCGCGGGCGACTCGATGTCGCGCCAGACGATCTCCGGCCACTGTCGCCAGGAGTCCGGCCGCCTCGCCGCCATCATCGCCAGCAGCAGCTCGTTGGCTTCGTCGCGTCGCCCGAGGCGCACGAGCGCGCCGACGATGCGCACCTCGTACGGCGAGAAGTTGTTCCACGCCAGCGCCCCGGAGTGCCTCCCACGCAGCCCTTTCATGTACTGATCGAAAGTCTTCGCCAGCGGCTCGGCAGGAAACAGATCGATCTCACCGACGAGCGAGATGGCGCCGGCGATCGAGGTCGGATCGAAGTCGGCCCACTCGACCGATGCCGGCACAGTGACAAGGTTGCGTTCACGCACGACGGTCTCGATCGATTTGCGGATCACGGTCGCCAGATCGCCCGCAGCCTCGCGCCACTTTTCGGCGTCGGCCGGCAGTCCGAGCTCGCGCGCGAGGAACGACGCATCGCGAAGCCCGCGCAGCGCCCAGAAGTCGTCCCAGTACGAATGCACCGGCTGCGCGAGGTAGCCTTCGTGGCTGACCGATTCGGGAAGCAACCCGAAGCACGCGCGCCGCTCGGTGCAGTCGAACTCGCCCGTTCGCCTCGTCGCGCGCAGAGCCTCGATGCACTCGGCGGCTTTCTGGCAGTGCGACCAGAATTTTCGCGCGAGATCCTTGTCGTGCGTGAAGCGGTACGTTTCCGCGACCAGGTAGATGAGCTGGCCGTGGCTGTCGTGCTCGACGAGCGGATCGACCCCGTCACGATCGACGCAGCATGGAACGAATCCGTCTTCGCGCTGAAACGGCGCATACCATTCGAGAAACGCGCGTGCCGCGTCGAAGCGTCCGGTGCGCAGCAGCGCCGCCGACATGATCGCGCCGTCGCGGATCCACGAGCGCGTATAGCGACGCGGCCCCGGCTGGAGAGCAGCGTCGTCGCGGCAGCAAAGGATGTGAGCCACCGCCGTTATCGCGCTGTCGATCGCGGCGCCGGCTCCGATCGGGCCGCTCGCCGACGGTGTCGGAAGCGCCCGCTTCCATGCATCGCCGGCGGCGGCGAAGCGAACGTCCGCTGTACGCGACGCGCCTGCAGCGCCTTCCGGCAGCCGGGTAAGCGGAGCGACGTGCATGCGGGAACGCCGGCGGCGAGATTCGACGTAGACCTCCGACCACTGGCCGGGTCGAAGATCGAGATCGAACGCGAGCACGCCTTCGGCGCGACCCGACGGGTCCTCGACCTTCGAGCGCAACGGCAGGACTCCCTGCGACAGCGCGTCGGCAAGCCCGCCCTCTTCGAAAACGGCCGCGCCGAAGCGATGATCCTCGGCGAACGGAGCAATCGGCGCTATCGTCGCGACGTCATCGACAAGCACACGCCCGCCGGTGTGCTCGAGCCGCGTGATCGGCGACGGTCCGCCGATATCGCGGAACTTCTGCCATGGCGGAGACACCTGGAGCGGGCGCACGGCAACCAGCAGCGCTGCACGCACTGGGGCCGCATCGCGGCTGCGCACGCGATAACGGATCATGATGATGTCTTCATCCTGGCAGTCTTCGGCAATTGCGGTGATCTCGAGCTCGAGATCGGGCTGGTCGCCGGAGGCCTGGTGCGCGAGCGGCGTCTTCGTCTTCCAGCCGACGGTGGCAATCGGCTCGGGCGGACGCTCGAGCTTCGACGACCGCTGGATATCGGCCCACGTAATCCATCGGGCGGCGTCGCTGATGCTATCCGCAGTGCGTTCTCCGCCGTTCGACGCATTGGCGCGGCCGTCCGAAGCGTGGCTGTTCGACGCGACTCCTCCCGGTGTTGCCGCGCCGCCGCGGTCCGAACCGGACGATGCCACGAGGAACGACGGCTCCAGCATGAATCCGCCTTCGCCGATCTCGACGGCGCCATCGTCGTTGATGAGTCCGGTCGGGCCGCTGTGTGGCGTCGCCACCGGCGTCCAGTACGTTTGCTCGCGACGCAGGTAGCGCGGCCACGCGCCGCGGCGGCTTTGCAGTGCCACGTTGGTCAGGAAGTCGGCTTGCGTACGTGACCATTCGACGGGCCGCACGTCGATCTGCACCACACCGGTACCGGCGGCCGCGTCAACGGCCGTAGCGACGATCCGCAGCGCGCGCGCGCCGGCCAGATGGAGCTCGAGGAAACTCGCGCGCGGAACGTTGGTCGTCGATTCGAAAGCGGTCGTCCACAGATCGTCGTGCTGGAGAATGTCGATGCGGTACGCGCGCGGCATTGCCGCCGCGGGCCACCACACGACGACACCGCCGATCTCGCGCGGCGCACTGAAATGCACCGTGAGGCTGTGCGGCCCGGCTCCCGGCCTGCTCTGCCAGCTCGACGACGGATCGTCGTCGAACGCGAGCTCCGGAGCATGACCGGGCTCCACCGAGCTCGCTTCGATGCGCGCGTCGAGGCCGGGGCTGCGATCGAGCAGTCGAAGGTCGCCGAGGTCGATCGATCCGGCGCCGCCCGGACCGGCGACGACGGCGACTTCGACGGCGCTCGTCTCACGGATCGAGCCGCCTCCGGCCGGTCCCCATGCAAAAAGAAAATCGCGGCTCGGAATCGCGATCTCGATCCACGCACCGCTGGTATCGAACTTGTCGCGCATCCATCGCCACACGCTCGTTCCCGATGCATCGACGAGCTTGATCTCGAGCGTGTTGGCCGGCCCGGTGCTGCGCGCCAGCAGCCGCGCCTCCCACGATTCCGGCAGCGGAACGACGACTTCGCGCCGCGCGACGACGAATCCCGATCCCGTGCCGAAGTCGTAGTCGAGACAAAGCGCGTTCGAATCGTCGGGCCCCTCGACAGCCGCGATTCGCAGCGTCGAAAGACCCGAGACCACGGCGAGCCACGCGCGAGGATCGGCGAGCGCGGGCAGCGCGATGCTGTACTTCTCGTCGGCGCGAACGGGCACTGCCCGAGCTTACACGGGAGACACGGCGACGACAGCACCGGCAGGGTTCGGCTTGGCCCGCGGCGTTACGGTAGGATCGCCGTCGTGGAATCCGCCACCTTGCCTGCGTTGCCGGGCGCCCCGGCCCTCAAGACCGGGCGCGCGGTTGCACGCTGGATCGAGCTCGTTTCGTGGTTCTTCGTCGCGTTCGGTCTGCTCCTTCCATTCGTTTTCCACAGTGCTGCGTTCTCACTCTATCGCGATGCGCTTGTTCGATGGGCGTACGGCGCGGATTCGATCGCGCCCGCGGACCACGAGCTGTTCGGCCTCATGCTCGGAATCACCGGCGGGTCGATTGCCGGCAAATGGATCGTCCACGCGCTTCTCGCCCGCGGTCCGCTGGCCGAAGGCCGTCCGTGGGCGCGCGATCTCTCGCTGCGCGGGCTCGGCGCCTGGTTCATCCTCGATTCGGTGGCATCGCTCGCCGTCGGCGCAACGTTCAACGTCTGGATGATCAATCTGCTGCCGCTGGCACTGGTCGGCATGCCGCTCACTGCAGCATACCGGTCGTTCGACGTACGCGACGACGGAGCAGCCGGCCCGGGCACCGCGCTCGCAAGGGCGTGCCGGTGGACCGCGCTCTTCGGAGCATCGACGGGCCTGGTGATCGCGTTCGGAGGCGGCACGCCGGCCTTCGCACTGTGGTTCCGCGCGCTCGAGCTCGCCCAGTATGCGGGCGCCTCCATCGACGAGTCCACGCGGCGGGCGGCGATGGCATTTTTCGGACCGATCGGCGGCTGCACGTTCGCGCAGTTCGTGATGCTCGCCGGATGGATCGGCCACGACCGTGCGTTGCGGCGACCGGCCGCAGCCGGCGCGGTTTCGATTGCTGCATGGTTCGCCATCGACAGCGGATACGGCCTCGCCAGCGCAGGGCTGTTCAATATCCTCATGATCAACGTGCCGGCGCTCGCCGTCACGCTGCCGCCGTGGGCCGCGCTCTGTTACCGGCAGCGGCAGGCCGGGCCACCGCGCGCCGCCTTCGATTGACCCGGCCCATGCCCGCGCGCCATTCTCACGGGCGCGGCCAACGCCCAGGAAAGTGGTGCGCGACGCGGAAGCAGCATGAACGAACGGCCACACCGCACGATTCTCAACGAAACCTCGCGTGCCCGTTTCATGGCGAGCGTGCGCGACCTGATCGCGTCGAAGGACGGTCTGAAGGCGAAGCTTCTGCTGGTCGCACTGCTCGTGCTGCTGGTTTCGCTCAACTCCCTCAACGTCCTTACCAGTTACATCGGCCGCGACTTCATGACGGCGGTGGCCGATCGCAACTGGAGCCAGTTCGTCATCCACACGCTGCAGTACGTGCTGGTTCTCGCGGCGTGCACCGTGGTCGCGGTGATCTTCCGCTACGTCGAAGAGCGGCTCGGGCTGCTGTGGCGAAAGTTCCTGACGCGGCGCCTCGTGGACCTCTATCTGCGGCGGCGTTTCTACCACCAGCTCGGACTCTCGCGGCGCATCGCCAATCCGGACCAGAGAATTACCGACGACGTCAAGTTTTTCACGACCACCACGTTGTCGTTCGCGCTGATGCTGATCAACGCGACGATGAGCGTCGTCGCGTTCTCCGGCGTCCTGCTGACGATCAGCCCGACTCTGTTCTGGGTTGCCGTAGGCTATGCGACGGTCGGATCGGCGATGACGATCCTGCTCGGCCGGCCGATGGTGTGGATCAACTACAACCAGTTCGACCGCGAGGCCGAGCTTCGCGCGGAGCTGGTCCAGCTGCGCGAAAACAGCGAGTTCGTGGCGCTGACGCACCAGGAAGCGCACTTTGCGCGCCGGCTGGGCGAACGGATCGACCGCATCGTACACAACGCGAGAAGGCTCATCTCCGTAAACCGCAACCTCAATTTCTTCACGAGCGGATACAACTACTACATCCCGCTGATTCCGGTTTTCGTCGTCGCCCCGCTCTACCTCGACCACAAGATCGAATTCGGTGAGATCACGCAGGCATCCATTGCCTTTGCGCAGCTTCTCGGCGGCTTTTCGCTGATCGTCACGCAGTTCCAGTCGATCTCTTCCTTTACAGCGGTCGTCGCGCGGCTCGACGATTTCAGCGAGGCGGCGCACGAGAGCGATACGGCTCCGCCGCCGCCCATCGAGATCGCCGAAGGCTCCGATGCCATCGTCTTCGAGCATCTCACGCTCGAGTCGCCGGAAGATAGGCGAATCCTCATCGACGATCTCAACCTGAACGTGCCGCGCGGCACGCACGTGCTGGTGACGGGCCCGGGCGAGATGGCAAAGATGGCGCTGTTTCGCGCAACCGCTGATCTCTGGGAATGCGGCCGCGGCCGCATCACACGGCCGCGCACGCACTGCATGTGCTTCATTCCCGAGCGTCCCTACCTGCCGCCGGGCACGCTGCGTGAGACGCTGTTCGCCGACGGATGCAGCACGACACCGACCGAGAAGCGGCTCGACGAGGTCCTGCGCACGCTCGACCTCGAAGCATCCATCGCCCGCATCGGAGGGCTCGATGTCGACCGCGACTGGGACGACGTGCTGTCGCTCGGCGAGCTGCAACGGCTCGCGATCGCACGCCTCGTGCTCATCGCGCCCGAGTTCGCAATGCTCGACCGCATCGAGACGACGCTCGAGCCGGACTGCATGCGCAAAGTCCTCGAGATGCTCGACGCCGACGGCACCACGTACGTGACCATCGGCCGCAGCGATCATGATCTGGCGCACTATGAGCTGGTGCTCGAGCTTTCGGGCGACGGACCGTGGTCGGTGCACCCGGCAAAGGCTGCGACGGTCGCGGTCTGACCGGTCCAGCCGGACGAACGAGCGTTCTTTTACAGTCTCTCCCGGTTTCCACAGCGCCGAACGGCTTCGTGATCAAAATCAAGCGAGCCGTGCTCGCTCGGGCCCGGATTGCTTGAACCCGACCTTCAATCATGGCGAATATATGCGTGGACAGTGGCGGTGGTGGCGGACGGCCTGCGCGGGAATGCAGGCCCCATGATCGGGACCGATCGGACAGTCGCGGGCTCCCGAATCCAAAACAAGGAGATTGATCATGCGAAAGAACTTTGTGTTGCTGGTCGGCGCCGTGGCGCTGATCGGAAGTGCGACCCATGCACGTGCCGGAGCGTACGGCGAAGCGGAACGCGCCGAGGAAGCTCCGGCATCCGCGCCGGCCGCGACGATGGAAGTCGAAGACGAGACCGACTACGCGGCAACCGGACCGTACCTCGGCGCCGGCGGGATGTACGCAATCGAAAACTTCGACGCGACCGGCCCGGGCAACGAAGACAACAGCCCAGGCTTCAACGTGCTCGTCGGCTATCGCCTCGCGCCGCACTTCGCCGTCGAAGCCATGTACGAATATTTCCACGAATTCGACGACGACGGCCGGGCGACCGCGCAGCGCCTGGCGAACCAGCCCGTCACGCACGCAACGGACCACTACGACGGCTGGGCAACCACGCTCAACGCGAAGGGTTATCTGTGGACCGGCCGCTGGCAGCCGTACGGCGCGTTCGGAATCGGCTACATCGACATCAACGGGCACAACGTCGTGCGTGGATCGGGCGCCGGACAGGGTGTCGACGTGCGTCTCGCGCTCGGCATGGATGCGTGTATCACCGAGCACATCGCGATCGCACCGGAGGTCGCCTACGTTCTGCCGTTCAACGGTGCGCAGAACTTCGACATCGTCACGCTGACTCTCGGCCTTCGCTACAAGTTCTGATCTTTCAGGCCTCGGCAGGAGCGGTGCGGGAAGACCGCGCGTCTTCCCGCACCCGCTTCTAGGCCCGTTTCTTCGAACCGACCGATTCCATCGGGTCGCAGATCTTCAGGCGGAAGCCTTCCATCGCGAGCCTCGCATCCGGAATTTCACGAAGGTACGGAAGCACGCCGCACGGACTCAGGATCTCGTCGACCACAGCCTGTTCGCCGTTCGCCAGAGCTGCGTAGCGCATCGCCGTCCTCTGGTGACGCCATACCGGATATGCGCTGGCGATCCGCTGTTCGGGAACACCGAAGATGTCCTGTTCGAGAAGCCCGAGCACGCGCGGAGCATCCTCGCCCGCCGGCATCGTGGCGATCGCATCGCGCACGAATGCGCTGACGGACATCACCTGCGGAACGAATACCTTTCCGATCTCCGCGAGAAGCGGCAGCAGCGTCTCCTTGATCTCGGGCGGGCTCGCCCACGGTGCCGGCGGACCGGCAGCCTCGACCTCATGTGCCCACGCCATCACCGTCGGCGCCCGTTCGCGCACGATGCGGGCGGGAACCGGATCGCGCGCGAAATGCGCGAACACAGGTCCGAACAGCGCGTAGTCGGCGACCGTGATCACGTCGCCGAGCAGGTAGCGCGATTCCCTGAAATGCACCTCGAGAATATCGAGGAACTTGAGGAACCAGGCCTCGGCGGCCGCACGCGTTTTTTCGGTTACGCCGACGAACGGAAGCGCGCCCGACATCTGCGCGGCAAGCTTGGTGGCTAGTGATCCGAAGACAGCTTCCCAGTCGGATTCGACCCACTGGCGCTGCTCCGGATAGCTCCATCGCCAGTGCAGCGCCTGCGCCACGAGCACGTCGTCGCAGAAGTCCTGCAGCACTTCGGCCACGATGCGCACGGCGGCGTCTTCGGGAAAGATCGGCGGATTCGGCCGCAGGTCTTCGATGCGCTCGAGCATGCGCGGCGTATCCTGCAGCATCTCGCCGGTGTCCGTCTCGATCACCGGAATGAAGCGCACCCCGGTCTTCGCGAGAATGGTCTTCTGTACATCGCGCGTCGGCCAGATCTCGGCGAACTCGATCTTCTTGTAGTAGAGCGCCGGACGTATCTTCGCGGAGAAGTACGACATCGGTGCGGCATAGAACGACCACGGCCTTGTGCTCATGCCTCGCGCTATACGCGGATTCGGCGGACAGGTACAGATCCCGGCGGCCGATCGCGTGGAACTACGCGGGTCGAGAATCGCAGTCGCGGTAGTGGCGCATTCCGCCGAGTCGACACCAACAGGGCCGGTTGCTACCGATGGTGTTACGCCGCGCAGTCGGTCAAAAGCAGCCGACGGTGGCCAGATTGCGCAACAGATGCCCGCGAGCGGCGCGATTCGTACCGGCCTGGACCGGTCGCGTGCTCTTTATCGTCATCGTGGCCCTGCCCTGCGCCGCACACGCACATAACGAGCTCTCGTACGAAGACTTTGCGAAGCTCGCGAACGATGCCTCGGCGTTTCAAATCACGGTAGGGGATGACGCCTCACGCCACACGAAAATCATCCGGCCATTGATCCTGCGCTCAAGCGCCGACCTGCCCGGAGCGGATCCTGTTGAATCGTCCGTTGTGCCACGAGACAAGAACAATCCCGCCCGCGCCCACGTCATCTCTTCGTGCGAATTCTCAGCGCTGATAGCGGCAATCGGGCTGCTGCGGGCAACCTGGGACGACGGGTATGGTCGAGGGCGTTCTGCCTTGTCGCTGTCGATCTCGATCGCATCGCCTGAGGTGCACGAGTTTCACTGCACCCTTGGACGCGAGGACTCCGAACGCCTGTTCGAGGCGTTAAGGGCAATCGTCACCGGGAGTCTCGATGCCAGCCGCGAGATCGCCGTGTACTCGTGCATGTTCGGCTTTCTGGAAAACGCGCGGCCGCAGGACGTCACCGCCGCAGCCAGCGTGCGGTTCTCGGCAATGAGGCGCAACGCCGACTCGGACCGCTTTGTCACCATGGTGACCATCCGCAACGACTCCGAGACGGCTCTTCCCCCGCCGGTTTCGTTGGTGATTGCGCGCTCACCGGCGGAGGTGGGCTACGAGAACATGACCGGCCGCACGTGCACGTCGGTGCGCGGCGGACACCCTTACTTCAATGTGGACGCCCAGAACCCGGTAAGGGCTCAGTGTCGACTTGTGTCAGCCCGGTCCTCGGCGCTACGGTCGGCATCGAACGACGGAGGATTGAATGAAATTCGACCCCCCGCTTCGCGCGGTCAGCCTTCGGAGTGTTCTCGCGCTGGTCCTCGTATGGACAGCGTGGACACCTGCTCCGGCACGTGGCGAAGAGATTCGAGCTTGCGTCCTTGGAAGCTGCGACAATGCGCTCATCACGAGGACGGCGAGCAAGAGCGGCGAAGAGATGTACGACGGTGGAGGTGAGGTCCGTGGCAACGCGTTCGCGAACCCGCAAGCCGTTGGCGCCAGGGTCTTTGCAAAGACGCAGCTCGGCAGCACGAACCTCGTGCAGATCGAAGCCACCGCTCATTTCCGCGACGCCGACGTGGTCGTCACCGCCGAGGGAACGAGCTCGGTCACGCTCCGTTGGACATTCAAGATGACCGGCGGTTTCACGGGCGGCGGACAGGTCCCGTGGATCTCCCAGGCCTACGCCAGTGCAGACGCCTTTGCGTCCGGCGGGGCGGGCGCATCTACGGATCACCGCGTCGACTACACCAGTTGGAGCTCGACCCAGGGGGTCTTGGACGAGTTGGAGCCTCCGCAGCAGATGGAAATCACGTTTCCGTCCGGTACGCCGCTTCAATGGAGCAGGGACGTCACCGTTCACGCCAACGCGGGGAATCCGTCGTGCACGAGCGGCGCCGGAACCTGCAGTCTTCCCGGCATCGCCACGGTGGATGCGGATTTTCGCAACACCGTCGTGTTCAGCGACTTCCATTTGTTCGATGCCGAATCCGGCGAAGAGATTGTCGATTTCACTTTGACGGGCGCCGGCGGCTACGACTATCTCGCGGCGGATCGTGCCAATCATTGCGGCGACGCCGACTACAGCGGATCGACAACCGCGGTCGATTCGTTGATTGCACTGCAAACCGCGGTGGGCTCGAACGCCTGCGCGCAGTGTCGTTGCGACACGGACGGCACGGAGCCGGTAACGTCCGCCGATGCGCTTCGGATCCTGCGCAGCGCGGTCGCACTCGATGTCGAGCTGCTTTGTCCGCAGTGTTGAGCTCCGGCGACCGCGTTACGAAAACACTTTCTCGAGCCGCGTGCGTCCGCGGCGCTCGAGCCCGACCGACGCGAGCCGCTCGAGATATTCGCCGATGACGCCGCGATGCATCGCGAGGACCTTGTCGCGCCCGGCCGAGACCTGCGCAGCCGACGTGCCGCCGCCGGCGAGCACGATCAGCGGCTCGAGCAGCTCCGGCGCCGCAAGGATGCCGACCATCACGTGCTCGGTCTGGTCGAGATGCTCGTGCAGCACGAGGCTTTTGGCCGGATGCTCGCCGAGAAAGAAGCGCAGCTGGCCGGTCGCGTACGCAATCTGGCGCGCGGTGTCCTGCATGCAGAGCCGGAACATCTTTGCGTCCACGCTCGATGCCGACGATGCCGTGCGGAACAGTCCGAGAACGATGCTGTTCAGCATCAGGAACACGGAGAGCGAGCCGCTCGTGTAGGTGTCGGCCGAGATCAGCTCCTTGACGGCCTGCTCGATCGCAACGCTCGCGCGACCGAGACCTCCGATCGTCATCGCGCGCTTGCGAAACACTTCCACGTGGCGCGCCTGATCGATCATCTGCGCGCAGTGAAGGCTCTTGAGCTCGAGAAATTCCTGGTTGATCCAGAACACCCAGCGCCCGGGAAACTCGAGAATGCCGAGCGCGATCTCCAGCAGCGCCGTACAGAGCTGGCGCATCGCGTGCGTGCACGGCGGGGACAGCGGATTGGCGCGCACGGCCTCCCAGTCGATATCGACCGCGGGCGCCCAGCGCCGCGACTTCGATTCCTCGTACAGCTCGGCGCAGTTGTTCGACCAGACCTCGGACTTGCGGTTGAGCGTGTAGCCGAGGTCCGGAAGGCCGGGCACCAGCACCGAGCCGCGCGCCGCCATCGAGTAGTTGCGCCGGATGTTTTCCGGGATCGCGTCCCATCCGTAGCCGCCGACGTTGCAGTCGTCGTACGTGAGCCCGCGGTTGAAGTCGGACGGGACGACGCGGACTTTCTCGGCATCGACGTCGAACCAGTCGAGCACGAGCTTGCCTTCGGCCAGGCGCTGGTTGGCCTCGATCGTCGTCTCGTCCTCGAAGAAATACTTTTCGGCGTAGTACGACATGCTGCGATTCCTATGCGTGATTGGCCGCGGTGCCGGCCTTGGCCATTTCGATCACCTGCCACAGCGTGCTGCGCTCGCGCCGCTCGGGCATGCCGCATTTGTCGAGACGTTCGAAATACTCCTCGACCTGCTGGATCGCGAAACGGTTGACCACGTCGACACCGGCGCGAATGTTCTCGTGCTTCGACCCCTTGCCCGCGAGGATCACGAACGACTCGAGCACCTCGGGCGCAAAGATGCCTCCGAAGATGAAGTTCTCCGCCTCGGCGAGATGGCGATGGATGATCTCGCGCGACTCGGGCGCGTTCTCGAGGTGCCACTTGAGATGCTGCATTCCGTAGCCGACATGGCGAGCCTCGTCCTGCATGACCAGCCGGAACAGTTTCTTGTCGCCGTCGGTCGGCGACAGATATTCGCTGAAACGGAACATCGTCAGCACGAAACCTTCGGCCTGAAGGTGCAGCGTCGTCGAGGCCTCCGCGAAGCTGTCGGCTTCGCGCAGGAACTTGAGGTTGCGCTCGTTCTGCGGGCTCGCCTTCATCAGGCCGTAGCCGGTCGTCAGCGCGCGCTTGCGGAACACCTCGGCGTGGCGCGCCTCGTCCATGCACTGCGTCGCGATGAAGTTCTTGACCTCGAAGTAATCCGAGCTGATCTGCGAGAGCCATTTCGACGGCACGTCGGTCGCGATCATCTCGACTTCGGTCAGGAACGTGAGCAGCTGCGAGTAGGCCTTGCCGATGTCCTCGGCCAGCTCGGTCTCGCACAGTTGTTTCCACGGGATGTCGGTTGCCGCGTTCCACTGGCGGCTCATCGCCTCTTCGTAGTAGCCCTCGATGTTGTAGGCCCACACGTCGGCCTTGCGCACGGTCCCGGCGTTCATGTCGGGAAGTCCGGCCGGCTCTTCGGCGCCGCGCGGAGCAAGCGAGCTCGCGCCGCGCGAGATCGCCGGAAGCTCGGTGTATCCGTAGGTTCCGACGTCGAGATCGCGAAACGTGAGGCCGCGTCGCTTGTTCGCCGCCTGCACCTCGACATGTTCGGTCGCCGCGTTCATCCACGACAGGTCGAGATTGCCGGTGCGCATCGTGTAGAGGTAGCGGTCGACGAAATCCTTGTCGTCGAGAAAATCCGTCGTCGCGAGATAGCTCATGGCGTCCTCCCTGTCTTCCGCTGGCGCTATGTCTTCCGCTACCCGCTATGCAGCCGCGCGAAGGTCGACGTCGACGTTCGCAGCGAGGTTGAAGAATTCCTGGATGCTTTCGGCAAAGCGGAACATCTTGTCGTGTCCGTCGGGATCGTCGTAGAGGCAGCGCATGCCTTCACCGAAATGCGTCAGCGTGTTGATGCCGTGCTCGGAGTCGGCGCCGCCGTTGGCCCGGATGTTCGCGAACATGTCGCGCCATACCGCGGCATCGGCTTCGAGAATGAAGTCGGTCTGCTCGCCGGCCAGATCGTGGACCTCGCGCACGTCCGTGCATTCGTAGACGTCGAACGCGATGACGTACTGCTTCGGATCATGGCCGTTTTCGGTGACGCGGATCGCGAACGTGCAGTCGAAGTAGCCGAGCCGGCGAAAGAGCTCGGCGTTGTCGTTCATGCCGGCGCGCAGCGCCTCGAAGAACGCAACGGAAGGAAACGGCAACGACATCGGCGGCCCTCCTCTGATGCGTGGCGATCGCGATCGCGGCCACGCAGCCGAGTGGATAGTAGAAATATCTACTTTGTCTTGCAATGGTCCTGCACGATTCGTCGAAGAAATTCTCTGCGCCAGACCCGCTTCCTGCCATGACGCAACGCGGTAGGCGCTTTTACCGGCTGCTGGCTCATGACAAGCGCGGACAATGACCTCTTACGATCCGGACGACCCGCGCCAGTACATGGCTGCCGAGCGGACATTCCTGTCGTGGATGCGAACCGGCATCTCCCTGATGGGCTTCGGCTTCGTGGTCGCACGTTTCGGCCTGTTTCTGCGCGAGATCGCCGCAACGACCCAAGCTCCGCTGCCGCCTCGACATGCGTTCTCTCTCGAAGTCGGAGTCTCGCTGATCGTCATGGGCGTGCTGCTGATCGCCGCATCGGCGCTGCGTCTGCGGCGATACGTTTCGAGCCTGCGAAGCGGCACGTTCACCGACACGTTCGATATTCGCTTGCCGGTCGTGGCTGCTGTTCTGCTTTCACTGCTCGGCGCCGCCACGGTGGTCTACCTGTGGCGAATCTGAAGGCGCGACGTTCGCTGCCGCAATTCCGCGGTCAGGTCGCCGGACGCGTCCGAGTGTGGAACCACTCGCGGACGCCGCCCATCTGACGGACCTGCTCGGCCGGCGCGTGGCGGCGGCACGGCATGATCTCGATGCTGTCCTCGGGCGCACCCCATCGTTTCTCGACGCAGTCGTTCGGGTTGTAGGCCATCTCGAGCGCATCGGCGCGCTCGATCACGTCCGACAGCTTGAGCGTCCACGGCGTGCCGTCGCTGCGCTGGTACTGGAACGTGCGGCGCTGGAGCTCGCGGTCGAGCAGCGCCTCGAGCTCGCCGCGGATGTTCGACGGGTTCATGCCGCGGTCGGCGAAAAATCGTCCAGGCCTGTGCGAGACGTATTCAGGAAAGCCGCGCACGACGTCGATCGCGATCAGCAGGCGCAGATCGCGCGACGGCGTCGCATAGTCTTCCCACGCGCCGACGGTCTGGAAGATCGCCGCGCCCGACGGCATGCCGATCGTGCCGGGACTTTTCGCCACGTACGTCTCCCCGCCCTGCACGGAAGCGACGCGCTGCTCGAGCTGCTGCTGCAGCAGGTCGACGACTTCGAGCATCACCTGGCGCGCACTGCGCCGCGCCGGCGAGAGCGCCTGGTCGACCTTGTCGTAGAACGCATCGGCGTCGCCTTCGTACTGCTCCATCGACCAGTCGCCGTACGCGGGGTGCGAGAGGATCTCGGAGTTGTCGAGCGTGCGCACCGAGTTTCCGTCGGGCACGACCGGGCGGAAGCGCTTGAAGCCCGGGGCGCTGTTGTCCGCGTTCAGCGCAAACAGGAACGTCCCGCGCCAGTACCGCTTGCGGGCGACGGTGCCGTCGGGCTGCGCGTCGACTGCGAACAGGATGCCGCTCGACGTCGGCGTCTGGTCGACACGCTTGGCAACCACCAGCACATGTCCGTACGGATCGATGTAGACGGCGCCCGGCCGCAGCGTGTCCGCGCTGATGCGTACCGGGTAGACGTCGGTGTGATCGTCCATCGCTGCGGTGCGCCCGGTGGCGGAATGCGCGGTATCGGCGACGGTTCTCGAGAAAAACCGCTGGAGCACGGCAAGGGAGCTGCCCGGCGACGCGAGCTCGAGATTCGAGCGGGTATCGCTGCAGATGGGCGCGCGGTTGAGCGAGACCGAATAGCAGCGCGAATAGACGAACGGCAGCCGCATCTTCCACGCGAAATAACCGCGCAGGAAATACGGAAGGTCGGCGCAGTCCGGCTGCAGCGTGATGCCGCCTTCGGAGTCTTCGCCAAGGCCGAGCGAATTGTGCAGGAAGTTGCGCGACGGATCGTGCGTGACCGCGTGCAGCGAGTTCCAGCTCGGCGATGCATCGATGGAATCGTCGAACAGCTTTGCGACCCAGGCCGAGTAAAGATTTTCCGTGTCGCGATCCCACACGCGCTCGACCGGCCACATCGAGCCCGAAGTCCGCGAGCGGCCCGACGGTGCGTCCGGACCGATCTCGGCATCGACGCACGCGGCGGAATCGCCGGCCACGGTAAGGCGCCCGTGGTACGTGCCGGCGGACACATACGGAACCTCGACGATCCACGAGAACGGCGGGCCGCCGAAGCGCTGCACGCTCGACGCCACGCGCTCACCACCCGGACCGTCGACCGTCAGCTTCGCGTCGCGCGCATTCTCCGCGACCGCTACGAAGCGCAGCGTGCCGCCTTCGAGCGGTTTTTCCGGAAACGAGTAGATGCTGATGCCGCGCGGGTCGCCGCAGCGTCCTTCGACTCGCACGGTAGGCGTTCGCGGCGGAGGGACGCGATTGCCGCGACCGAAAGGATCGTCGGCGGCAGCGGCAACGCCCGCAAACGATATCGCGAACAGCGCGGCCGCCAGCACGCGGCGAACGGGAACCGCGGGACGCGGGCGTTCCATCCAACCGGGACAACCCGGAAGGAAACCGCGGAGACGCTTTCCAGGAGCACGAAGGACCATGAGCATGGCTGGCGAGTATAGACGATCAGCCTGCGGGGTCGCCTCCCGATGCTGCCGGAGACGGGCGCTGCGCACGCCGGCGCAGCGCCGGACACGGCATAGCGGCGTTTGCCTCAAACGAGCCCGAGCTGGCGGCGGGCTTCATAGACCACGATCGAGACCGCGTTCGAGAGATTCAGGCTTCGCACGTTCGGGCTCGTCATCGGGATCGTGAACACGTCCTCGCCGAGCATCTCGAGGACCTCGGGCCCGAGGCCGCGCGTCTCTTTCCCGAACAGAAGCCGGTCGCCGTCCCGGAATGCGCATTGCGTATACGATCGGCTCGCGCGCGCCGAGAAGCCGATCAGGCGTCCGGGCGGCGACGAATCAAGGTACTGCTGCCAGCTTTCGTGCACGGCGAGGTCGACCCACGGCCAGTAGTCAAGCCCGGCACGCTTGAGATAACGATCCTCGAGCGAGAAGCCGAGCGGGCCGATGAGATCGAGCGGCGTGTGCGTGGCGGCCGCGAGGCGCGCGATCGATCCGGTGTTCTGCGGGATCTCCGGCTCGAGCAGGACGATGCGCACGGCGCTCAGTGGTGCGCGAGCGCGCAGACTTCGCCGCCGGAACGAAGCACGGGGCGATCGCCCTCCCATTCGATGAACTTCGCGATACGGTAGTACGCCGGTCGCAGGAAGCGCGCGCGCAGATGTCCCCGCTCCCCGCGGTCGACCGTGCAGTAAAGAACGTCGTCGGCTCCGACTTCGAGCGTGCTGCAGTCGAGCGCTCCACTCTGCCCATCGTTGGTGCGGACCGAGAACCCATGCTCCGAGTCGCCGTCTACGCCGGTGACGACGAGCGGCGTGTCTTCGACGATGACCGGCTGGCGATCGACGCCGACGTCGAGCAGCCATCCGGTGTATCGCGGAAGGCTTGCCGCGTTCTCGCGGTCGTCGCGCCGCAGGCTTCGCGAGAAGAGCAGCTGGATGCGCGAATTGCGGATGCGTTCGTCGTCCGCGTACCACGCCCCGTCCTTGCGAAACGAAATCGTGTATCCGCCGACTGCCCAGAATCCCGCTTGCGGCATCGTCGTTCCGCCTGCCCGGTGCTACGCCGCGCGATGCTCGCGCCGCGATGCGAGGTAGTCGCCCACGTCGAGACGGCTGCCGATCACGAGCGGCACGCGATGGTGGATCCCGTCCGGCACGATGTCGAGCACGTCGCTTTCAACGTCGACGGCGCGGCCGCCGGCCTGCTCCTGCAGGAAGGCCATCGGATTGCACTCGTACATGAGGCGCAGCTTTCCAGTCGGTTTCGCGCCCGCTTCGCGCGCATCGGCCGGATACAGGAAGATGCCGCCCTTGATGAGGTTGCGGTGGAAGTCGGCGACGAACGAGCCGACGTATCGCGACGTGTACGGCCGGTTCGGTCCGCGCTCCTTGAGCGAGCCCACGTACGCGCGCGTGGCGGAATCCCACGTGCCGGAGTTGCCTTCGTTGCAGCTGTAGATCTTGCCGCGCTCGGGAGTGCGGATGTTCGGATGCGACAGGCGGAACTCGCTCGACGACGGATCGAGCGTGAAGCCGTTGACGCCGTCGCCGGCGGCAAACACGAGCATCGTGCTCGTGCCGTACAGGAAATAACCTGCGGCGACCTGGTGGCGCCCGGTCTGCAGGAAATCCTCGAGGGTTGCCGGCCCGTTCTTCGTGCGGCGGCGATAGATCGCAAAGATCGTTCCGATGCTGACGTTGACGTCGATGTTCGACGAGCCGTCGAGCGGATCGAAATACACGAGATAGTCGGCGCGCTCGCCGGTCGCCGACGGTGCGATGATGTCCTCGTTCTCTTCGGAAGCGATGCCGCACACGCAGCCGGAGCGCCGCAGGTTGTCGACCAGCAGATCGTTCGCGTACAGGTCGAGCTTCTGCTGCGCCTCGCCGTGCACGTTATGACCTTCGGCGCGGCCGAGAATGCCGGCCAGCCCGGCACGGTTGACCTCGACCGAAATCACCGAGGCGGTCGACGCGAGCTCGAGCAGCAGGCGCGCGATTCCGGGTTCGGTCGGCACGTTGCCGCCGACGCCAAGCAGATGACCGCGCAGCGATTCGCCGATCTGTTCCATGGTCCCTGGTGTGCTCCCTCGGCGCGCTGCTTCGCGCGATGGCCCCCCGTACGGGAAATCCGGGACAGGTACAATTTAGCCGGCAAACCGCCGAAGTCCCGATTCGATCAAGGCGTGTTCGGCCTCGACGGCGGACCGGTGATTTCCCGTCCGAAGTGTCCGATCGCAACCAGGATGTCGCGATCCCTGTCGAGCACTTCGCCGAAGCTTTCGGTCGACGACCATGCCGTGATCCACGTTCCGCTTCCGTCGGTTGCAAGCGACGGAGTCGTGTCCTCGCCGAGATCGTGTTTGGCGTTGGTGTTGAGAATGAACGACTGCGTCCAGTTAGCTCCCTGATCGCGCGACATCGCGACCAGCAGGTCCGCGTCCGCACCGCGTGCGGCGCCGCGCCGGTCCCACGACGTCCACGCGACGACCCAGTTTCCGTAGCCGTCGACGGCAAGCTCGGGCGTGTCGTCGTCGCCGGAATCGCTCGCGGCCTCGCGATTGAGCGGAGCCCGCGTGCTCCATGTCCTGCCGCCGTCGGTGGAGCGGACGAACAACAGATCGCGGTCTCTTCCGATCGTGTCGCCGAGCGGATCGGCCGACGACCACGCGCAGACCCAGTTGCCGCGACCGTCGCCCGCAAGACGCGGCCCGAAGTCCGGGCGGTCGTCTTCACTGGTGCCGGCAAGAGCCTGCGGAGGGTCCCACGAGGCCGTCGCATCGATCGAACGGGAGACGAACACGCCGCGCTGGAATCCGCCTTTGTCGTCGGACACGCCGCCGCTCGACCACGCGACCATCCACGTTCCGGCCGTGTCGACCGCGACTCGCGGAGACGTGTCGTAGCCGAGATCGCTGCGCGCGGCCGGATCGATGACGTCGGGCGGCGACCACGTCTTGCCGGCGTCGACCGAGGTCGAATAGAGGATGTCGCGGTCGCCGCCTTTGGTGTTGCCGAGCGAATCGGACGACTCCCAGACCGCGGTCCAGCGGCCCTTGTCGTCGGTTGCGATGTCCGGGCTCTCGTCATCGCCCCAGTCGAATCCGCCGTTGCTGTTGAGCGACCGGCGCTCGCTCCACGTAAGCGCGTTGTCGGTCGAGACCACATAGTGGATGTCACGATCGCGGCGCGGGGCCGTTCGCCTGGCGAGAGCTTCGAGATCTTCGGTCGAGGTCCAGACGATGATCCAGGTGCCTTTGCCGTCGGTCGTGACTGCCGGCTGCCGGTCCTCGGCGCGATCGGTCTGGAACGTGTCGGTCACCGGTTTCGGCGGGGTCCAGTGTGCCCCGTCATCCGAGGACCTCGAGTAGACCACGTCGATGTCGCGCCCGAGGCCGAGATCGTTGGCTCCGACGACCTGCCAGACGATGACCCATACACCGCCGACGCCGGCGGCGATCCGCGGAAACTCGTCGCTATGGGCGTCCGTCCGGGCCGCGCTGTCGATGGCGACCGGCGCGTCGAAGCTCGGCACTTGGGCTTCCCCCCGGCCGGCCGCCACGAGGAGGGAAATTGCCGCCACCCCGGATGCGCTACAACATCGTGAAAAGATTCTGAAAAGGGTGATCTGGGGACGCTTGGACACTGCCATCGGGGCTCAAGGTAACCGAATCGAGGGGAGCTAACCAAAGATATTTCGGATCGGTTTGATGCACGATGGCAACTTGCCTTATTCTTTAATTGGGAAAAAGGATTATGACCGTATAGCGGCAAGGTCGTCGGCAGCTCGCGCGCGAGCGCGACGGAGGGGTGACTGTAAACCCCGGTGCCGACCGAAGCGGAAGCGAGATAGAAAATGGCCGAAACTCCTGCCCGACGTGGACGCACTTCGAAGGTTTCCCGCGAGAGAATCCTGGATGCCTCGATCGTCGAATTCGCCAAGCACGGTTACGAAGGTGCAACGACGGCTTCCGTCGCTCGCCGCATCGGCGTGACCCAACCCCTGATCCACTACCATTTCGGTTCCAAGGAGGCTCTGTGGCGAGCCGCCGTCGAAATGGCGTTCAGCCAGATGACGCCTCTCATCGAGGGCATGGACGATGGCGCGATCGAAACCGATCCGCGCGAACGCCTGCGAACGATTGCCCGCCGGATCGTTCACTTCAGCGCCGAGCATCCGGAAGTCAGCCGGCTGATCATCGCCGAGTCGGCAGTGCCCGGTCCCCGTCTCGAATGGATGACCGAGAAGCACCTGCGGCCGCTCATTCGTCGCGTCGAGCAGACGTTCCGCACCGGCCGCGACGCGGGCATCGTCAAGAACCTCTCGCTCGAATCGTTGATCTTCCTGTTTCTCGGTGCGCTTCCGCACTTCTTCGACGGAGCACCGCTGATCGGTCTGCTGTGGGGCATCGATCCGACCGATCCGGAGCATGCATCGGCGTATGCCGATACGCTCGTCGAAGTGCTGACCTCCGGCCTGCTCGAAGCTCCGACGGCTGCAGCCTGATCGAGAAGCTCACACGCGACCGCGTGTGAGCTTTGCCGCGTCGGCCACTGCTTCGATGCGATTGAACGGCCCTCCCTCCCTGATACTGTCGCGCTTCCGATAACAGTGGATAAGGAGCTGCGGCGATGGCGAACGAGACCGTCACGATTACCGACAACCGCACGGGCAAGAGCTACGAGCTGCCGATCGAAGACGGGACCATTCGCGCGCTCGACCTCCGGCAGATCAAGACCGGGCCGGATGATTTCGGCCTGATGACGTACGATCCCGCGCTGACCAACACGGCAAGCTGCCGCAGCGCGATCACCTATATCGACGGCGACAACGGAATCCTCCGCTACCGCGGCTATCCGATCGAGGAGCTGGCCGAAAGAAGCTCGTTTCTCGAGACCGCCTACCTGATCGTCAAGGGCGAGCTTCCCGACCAGGAGCATCTCGACGCATGGACGTACAACGTCAAGATGCACACGATGCTCCATGAGAAGACCAAGAGCTTCATGGAGGGATTCCGCTACGACGCACATCCGATGGGCATCCTCGTCGGCACCGTGGCAGCGCTGTCGACGTTCTATCCCGATGCCCGCGACATCGACGACCTCGAGTCGCGCCGCCTGCAGGCGCGCCGGCTGATCGGCAAGATGCCGACGATCGCGGCGTACGCCTATCGCTATTCGCTCGGCCTGCCGTACGTGCAGCCCGACAACGAGCTCAGCTACACCGGCAACCTGCTCGCGATGCTGTTCAAGATGACCGAGCCGCGCTACCGGCCGAACAAGGCGCTCGAGAAAGCGCTCGACGTCCTGTTCATCCTTCATGCCGACCACGAGCAGAACTGCTCGGCCAACGCGATGCGCGCGGTCGGAAGCTCGCGCGTCGATCCGTACTGCGCGACCGCGGCTGCGGCCGCCGCGCTCTACGGCCCGCTGCACGGAGGCGCGAACGAAGAAGCCGTCGAGATGCTCGAGGCGATCGGCTCGGTCGATCGCATCCCCGAGTTCATCAAGAGCGTCAAGGCCGGCGAGCGCCGCCTGATGGGGTTCGGTCACCGGATCTACAAGAACTACGATCCGCGCGCGAAGGTCATCAAGAGAATCGCATACGAAGTGTTCGAGGTGACCGGGCGCAATCCGCTGATCGACATCGCCGTCGAGCTCGAGCGCATCGCGCTCGAAGACGATTACTTCCAGTCGCGCAAGCTCTATCCGAACGTCGATTTCTATTCGGGCATCATCTACCAGGCGATGGGCTTTCCAACGGCCATGTTCCCGGTGCTTTTCGCGATCGGCCGCACGCCGGGCTGGATCGCGCAATGGACCGAAAACGTGCGCGACCAGGAACAGAAGATCGTGCGCCCGCGGCAGATCTACATCGGCGAAGGCGAGCGCCACTACAGCCCGATCGCCGAACGGCCCGTCCCGCAGACCGTCGAGCGCAAACTGATGCGCGGACGTCTCTGATCGCTTCCGGTTCGCTTGAGGGCTGCTTCGCGTGAGCCTTCCGCCCCCTCCGCAGGTGGACGCCGTGCTTCTGCTCTCGTTCGGCGGACCGGAAAAGCCGGACGACGTCGTTCCGTTCCTCGAGAACGTCACCCGCGGACGTAACATTCCGCGCGAAAGGCTCGAGACGGTCGCCGCGCAGTACATGCGCTTCGGCGGACGCAGCCCGATCAACGACGAATGCCGCAGTCTGGTTCGCGCACTTCGCGACGAGCTCGCACGCTCCGGCCCGCCGCTGCCGGTCTACTGGGGAAATCGCAACTGGGCCCCGATGCTTGCCGACACGGTCGGCGAGATGGCCCGCGACGGCGTGAAGCGGGCCGTCGCGATCACGACGTCGGCCTACAGCTCGTACTCGGCGTGCCGCCAGTATCTCGAGGACATCGAGCGCGCCCGCGCTGCAGTCGGTGCGAGTGCGCCGGTCATCGAGAAGATCCCGCCGTACTGGAACACGCGCGGATTTCTCGAGACCATGATCACCAATACGCGTGCAGCGCTTGCCGCCAACGACGCGGCCGCATTCGCCGCGTCGAGGCCGGAGACCGGCGGCGGGGTGCGTCTCGTCTTTACCGCGCATTCGCTGCCTGTCGAGATGGCCGCCCGGTGTCGCTACGAAGACGAGCTGCGCAAGGCGTCGGCGATCGTCGCCGCACGTGTGCTTCCGGGCACGCGCTGGAAGCTCGCCTTCCAGAGCCGCAGCGGGTCTCCGTCGCAGCCGTGGCTCGAGCCCGACATCGACGACCACCTGCGAACGCTCGCTGCGGCCGGCGTCTCACGCGTGGTCATCGTGCCGATCGGTTTCGTCGCCGATCACATGGAAGTGGTCTACGACCTCGACGTGCTGGCGCGCGCCGTGTGCGATTCGGTGGGCATTCTGATGACGCGCGCGGCGTGCGTCGGATCGGCCCACCGCTTCGTCTCGGGGCTTCGCGATCTCGTGGCCAACCACGTCGAGCGACCGCGCGCGTGCGCGCCGGACTGCTGCACCTGACCTCGCCGCCGCGAGCACACCACGCGAACCCGCGCTGCGCTCTCAGGCGTAGATCTTCATGCACTCCGCAAGGAACTTGATGGCGTCGGCCTTCGGACGCTGGAAGCTGTTGCGGCCGATGATCGAGCCGAACCCGCCGCCGTCGCGGATCCCGCGGCATTCCTCGAACACCTTGTCGTCGGTGCCCTTGGCTCCGCCCGAGAAGATCACGATGCGGCGACCGCCGAACGACGATTCGACGACGTGGCGCACACGCTCGGCGAGCGTGGCGACAGGGATGTTTTCCTTCTCGTAGACTTTCTTCGCTTCGGCCTGCTCGACGTGGGCCGTCGGCGGCTTGACCTTGAGGATGTTGGCGCCGAGCTGCGCGGCGATCTGCGCCGCATAGGCCGTCACGTCGATGGCCGTCTCGCCTTCCTTCGAGATCCCGGAGCCGCGCGGATACGACCACACGACGACGGCGAGCCCGCAAGCCTTGGCCTCGCGCGTGAGCTCGGCGAGCACTTCGTACATGCCCTGGAACTGCGCCGAGCCGGGATAGATCGTGTAGCCGATCGCCGAGCATCCGAGCCGCAGCGCGTCCTGCACCGAGCCGGTCACCGACGGCGTCGGGTCCGATCCGTCGGGTGCGAGCGAGTCGTGGTTGTTGAGCTTGAGGATCAGCGGGATCTCGCCGGCAAAATCTGCGGCGCCGCCTTCGATAAAACCGAGCGGGGCCGCGTAGGCGTTGCATCCCGCGTCGATCGCGAGCTGGAAATGGTATCGCGGGTCGTAGCCGGGCGGGTTGGGCGCGAAGCTGCGCGCGGGACCATGCTCGAAGCCCTGGTCGACCGGCAGGATCACCATGCGGCCTGTGCCCCCGAGCTTTCCCGTGTTCAGCATTCTCGCAAGATTGGAAAGCACTCCGGGATTCTCGCCCGCGTACCAGCTCAGGATCTCCCTTACTCTCGCAGTCGCCATTCGGTGGTCCTCTCTCGATGAAAGATGTTGGCCGCGAACGAAGAAACGAGCGCGACGCGCCGACTCTTAGGCTCGCTTCGAAAAAGGCGCAAGCGGCCCCTGGCCGGAACCGATTCGCTGCAACCCGACGCTCGCCGGCTGCTGCTCATGGCACAGGCATCGGCGTGCCGATGACGAGCTTGTGGACGTCGCCGTGATGAGCAAGCGCGTCGCTCAGCTGCGCGAGCGCGATGGAGATGCTCGGCTGTGCGGCAAGGAACGCGTCGATCCCGCGGCCTCCGGTCGCATAGCGGTGCGCCGCAAGGAACGACGCATTGTCGAGCCGGTCCTCGGCAAGATCCTTCGCGAAGTTGTGGTCGACGCGCTCGATGTCGGCGAGCACCTCGTCGTAGATCGCCTTGCGTCCTGCGATCAGCTCGTCGCGCGGCTCGCCGCGCGCACGCGCCTCGTCGAAATACGTTTTCAGCTTGACCGCGGCCGCGTCGAGCACGTCGCTGCGCGCGACCCACGCTTCGCGCCAGGCTTTCGCCCGGGCAGCGCCGGCCTCGTTGCCGCGCGACCGATAGTAGCGTTCCGCGAGGCGCCACGACGCAGCGCTTGCGAGCGACTCGTTGAACTCGACCTGGCCCGGCGCAAAAAACGTCTGGTGCACGAGCTCGTGCAGCACCGTGACGACGACGGCATACTCGCCGCGCACGAGCACGCTCGACGGCAGCGGATCGTCGAACCATCCGAGCGTCGAATACGCCGAAGCCTCGACGATCATCGTGTCGAGTCCCTCGTCGCGAAGTCCCGCGGCGAACTTCTCGGCAGGCTCGCGATCGAAGTATCCGCGATAGGGGATCTTGCCGACGACCGGATACCACCACGTATAGGGCTCGAGCTTGTCGGCGTAGGCGGCGGTCACGACGTGAAAGGGTGACGTCGATGCACTGTCGCTGACCGTTCGATAACTGCCGCCCACGTGAAGACCCTCGTCGGCAGCGAAGTTGCGTACGTCGATCAGGGTCTCGATCGCCCGGCGCCGTTCAGGATCCTGCGTAGTTGCGAGCAGTTCTGTGGCGGGCTTCGCGTCGCGCAGAAAGCGCGCCTCTTCCATGGCGAGGCGCGTCAGATAAAGGCTGCGACACCCGCCGGCGACGAGGACTGCAGCGAGGCCCGTCGCGAAGCGCAGGAGAAGGCCGGGCACGACATTCGCGGTGCGCCGGGCTTCCGCTATATGAGGATGAAGCCTTCGATGAGTCGTCTCTGGAAATACATGCGGCGCTACCGCTTCCGCTACGCGGTGGGCGGGCTCGCGCTGTTCGCCACCGCCACGCTGGTCATGGCGATTCCCAAGCTGACGCAGCGCGCGTTCGACGTCATCGCCGGCGACCTTCCCGCCGACCAGAAGATTTCCACCGTGACAGGCTATGCCCTGACGATCATCGCGATCGCGATTATCCAGGCGATCGTGCGCACCTGGTCGAGGACCCTGATCTTCAACGCCGGCCGCGACGTCGAGTACGACCTCCGGGGCGAGCTCTACGACCATCTCCTGAACCTGCACCAGGGATATTACCAGAGCCAGCGTACCGGCGACCTGATGTCGCGCCTGGTCAACGACATCGGCGCGGTACGCATGCTCCTCGGTCCGGGCTTCCTCACGTTCGTCAACACCCCGCTCTACTGCGTCTACGCGTTCTCGCTGATGCTGTGGATGGATGCGCGGCTGACGCTCGCCGCGCTGCTGCCGTTTCCGATCGTGCTCGTGTTCATGCGCCGCTACATGCGCGCGATGATGGAGGCGACGGTGCGCACACAGGAGCAGCTGGCCGGCATGTCCGCGTTCGGCCAGGAGACGCTGGCGGGTATCCACGTCGTCAAGTCGTTCGGCCGCGAAGAATCCCGCGCACGCAACTTCATCGAGCTCAACCGGCGCTACAAGATCGAAGCGATGGAGGCGGCAAAGCTGCGCGCGAAGATCTTCCCGGCGATTCGCACGGTTTCTTCGCTCGGGGTCGTCATCGTGCTCGGCTACGGCGGCAGCGAAGTCGTCAGCGGCCGCATGACGCTCGGGTCTCTGGTCGCGTTCATGGGCTATCTGCAGATCCTCGCGTGGCCGATCATGGCGGTCGGCTTCATGCTTGCGATCTGGCAGCGCGGCAAGGCCGCGCTCGTGCGGCTCGGAGAAATCTTCGACATCGTGCCCGGCATCGCGTCGCCGGTTCCCGCCTACGTTCCGGCCGCCGTTCGCGGCGACATCCGTTTCGAGCACGTCGATTTCGCGCACGCGGCAGGCGGCGCCAAGCTGCTCGACGACATCACGATCGATGTGCCGGCCGGAACCACGCTCGGCGTTCTCGGACGCACCGGTTCGGGCAAATCGACGATTGCGAACCTCCCGCCGCGACTGTTCGACGCGACCTCCGGCCGCGTGCTCGTCGACGGCGTCGACGTGCGCGAATGGGATCTTGCGAGCCTGCGCTCGGCCATCGGATTCGTGCCCCAGGACCCGTTCCTGTTCTCGACGACGATCGCGAAGAACGTCGAGTTCGGGCGCGGAACGCTCGAAGGCCCCGAGATGTCGAGCCTGCTCGAAACCTCCGGGCTGGATGTCGACCTCGCCGAATTCCCGCACGGCCTTGCCACCCCGGTCGGAGAACGCGGCGTGACGCTGTCGGGCGGCCAGAAGCAGCGCCTGACCCTCGCACGCGCGATTGCGCGCGAACCGAGAATTCTCATCCTCGACGACTCGCTCTCGAGCGTGGATGCGGCAACCGAGCGCAGGATCCTCGAGCGTCTCGACGAGGTCCGGCGCGGTCGCACTGCGATCGTCATTTCCCACCGCGTCTCGTCGGTCGTCAAGGCTGATCGCATCGCGGTGATCGACGAAGGCCGCATCGTCGAGCAGGGAACGCACGCCGAGCTCGTCGCCCGGCAAGGGCTCTACGCCGACCTCTGGAAGCGCCAGCGCATCACCGAAGAGCTCGAGGCCATGGCATGAGCCAGGCCGAAGGCACCGGTATCGGCGAAGAGCTCGCCATCGTCGGCACGCGCGACATCGCGATGGTGCGCTCGATGTGGCGCTTTCTGTCGCCGTACAAGGGCCTGTTCTTTCTGTCGATCGCGCTTCTGCCGCTGATCTCGGCCTGCCTTCTGGTGCAGCCGTGGATCGTCAAGCAGGCCATCGACCACTGCATCGCGGCCGGCACCACGCACAACCTGTGGCTGTGGGTGCTCGCGTACACCGCGGCATTCGTCAGCGAGTTCGCGCTGCTCTACTGGCAGAACGTCGTGACGATGTCGCTCGCGCAGAAGAGCCTCGCCGACCTGCGCCTGGCCGTGTTCGAGAAGATCGAATCGATGGATACGGCGTTCTTCGACCACAATCCGGTCGGCCGCCTCGTCACGCGCATGACGACCGACGTCGACGTGATCAACGAGATGTTCGCCGCCGGGGCGATCACGATGCTGATGGACGCGCTGACGCTCATCGGCATCGTCGTCATCATGTTCATGCTGCACGCGAAGCTGACGGTCGCCGCGCTCGCGACGCTGCCGCTGATGCTGATCCTGGTCGATTTCTTCCGGCGCAAGTCGCGCACGTACTACCGGCAGATCCGCGAGCGTATCGCGCGCATCAACTCGTACCTGCAGGAGTCGATCACCGGCATGGCGGTCGTGCAGCTTTTCGTCAACGAGCGGCGCATGTCGGCCGAGTTCGGCGAGCTCAACTCGTCGTATCGGGACGCCAACCACTGGTCGAACATCTACGAGGCGTCGCTGTTCTCGATCGTCGAGTGCGTCAGCGCGATCTCGACGGCCGCGATCCTGTGGTACGGCGCGCATCTGGTGGTCGGCACGCCCGTCACCGCGGCGTCGGCCGTCCAGGGCGCAGTCGGCTTCGGCACGCTGGTCGCGTTCATGGAGTACATCAACCGGTTCTTCGTGCCGGTACGCGACTTCTCGACCAAGTACGCCGTGCTGCAATCGGCCATCACGGCCTGCGAGAAGGTATTCGGCCTCCTCGAGCTCGAGCCGGTCCTCAGGAATCCCGCCGAGCCGATCCCGGCGCCGCCCCGTACGGGCACGATCGAGTTCGACGACGTATGGTTCTCGTACATTCCGGGAGAGCCGGTGCTTCGCGGCGTCTCGTTCCGCGTCGCGGCCGGCGAGCACGTTGCAATCGTCGGCGCCACCGGCTCGGGCAAGACCACGATCACCAAGCTGCTCGCGCGCTTCTACGACGTCGAGCGCGGGCGCGTGCTGGTCGACGGCGTCGACGTGCGCGAGTGGGATCTCGGCGATCTCCGCCGCCGCATCGTGACCGTGCTGCAGGACGTGTTCCTGTTTTCCGGGACTGCCGCCGACAACATCCGCCTCGGGCGCGACGACATCACCGACGAGGAAGTCCGCGCGGCCGCGCGCGCCGTGCATGCCGACCGCTTTCTCGAACGCCTGCCCGACGGCTACGATTCGCCCGTGCGCGAGCGCGGCAACAACTTCTCGACCGGGCAGCGACAGCTCCTGTCGTTCGCGCGTGCGCTTGCGTACAAGCCGGACATCCTCGTGCTCGACGAAGCGACGTCGAGCGTCGACCACGACACCGAGGAGCTCATCCAGGATGCCGTCGCGAAGCTGCAGGAAGGTCGCACGTCGCTCGTCATTGCGCACCGGCTTGCGACGATCGAAGGCGCCGACCGCATCGTCGTGCTGCACCACGGCGTGCTGCGCGAGAGCGGCTCGCATGAAGAGCTGATGAAGCTCGGCGGCCTGTACGCGCGCCTGTACCTGCTGCAGCACGACGACGAGGTGCACGCGCACCCATCTCCGCCGGCGGAACAGGTCGCAACCAGCGCCTGATCCCGAACGGACTTCCCGACGGAAAGTGCCCGGACGGAAACTGGAATTGCCGCCCGGATCGCGTAAGGAAAATCCGGTGAAAAAGCCTTTCCTGTTCGTCGCGATTGCGCTCTTCGCAGGCGCAGCTCTGGTCTGGAGCCACGGACGAACAACGGTCGGATCGTACGCGCGTTCCAACATCCTCATCATCTCGGTCGACGCATTGCGCGCAGACCACCTGGGCACGTACGGCTACGGCCGCGACTGCTCGCCGACCATCGACGCCCTGTCGAAGCGGGCAGTCACGTTCGACCGGGCCTTTGCGCCGCGCGGCTCCACGTGGCCTTCGCTCACGACGATGCTCACGTCGCTTTCGCCGGTCACGCACAACGTGCGCGAGAATGGCCAGTATCCGCCGCCGGACATCCGCACCATCGCCCATATCCTAGGCGACGCGGGATATTCGGCGGAGGCATTCGTCAGCGGAACCATCTGCTACATCGCCAGGCGAGTCGATGCGTTCAAGAAAGTCGCGTGTGGCGAGGACACCTACGTGGCATCGGCCGCAGCCGACTTCATCCGTTCGAACGACGGACGGCCGTTCTTCGCGTGGCTACACATTCTCGCGCCGCACGGCCCGTATGATCCGCCCGCCGCATACGACCGGTTCACCAGGGCCGACTACCACGGACAGATCGGCCGCGACCAGCTCACGCTCGGCGCCGTCATCCGCAACCAGAAGCCGCTGACGGACGAAGACCGCGCGCAACTCTACGGTCTTTATGACGGCGAGATCCTGTTCGCTGACGCACAGATTGCACTGGTGCTGAAAGCACTCGAGGAAAAGGGCCTGCAGGAGAGGACGATCGTCGTGTTCCTCGCAGACCACGGCGAAGAGCTCGCCGATCACAACGGCTATCTCTATCACTCGTGCTCGGTCTACGATTCGGTGCTGCGCATCCCGCTGATCATCGCGCTTCCGGACGGAGCGGGCGCCGGACGGCGGTCGGCCTCGATCATCGAGACGCAGGATCTGGCGCCTACGCTGCTCGAGCTCGTCGGGCTCGAGCCGCTTCCGTCATTCGAAGGCAGGTCGCGTATCACGCGCCTCGGCAGCAGCGACGAGAGCCCGCCGGAAGCCTCGACCACCAATGGAGAATTCTCATCCAGCGAGTGGTACGCGTCCGACGTCGACAAGACCATCCAGACCGTTCGGACGGCGCGCTGGCGCTACGTGAGCAACCCGTCCGGTCTTACGCCGCGATGTCCGCCGCGCGGCGACTACTACAAGGTCCAGCGCGAAGAGCTCTACGACCATGCGAGCGACCCGCTCGATCACCGCAACGTCGTCGCCGACCATCCGGAGCTTGCGCAGCGTTTCGCGAAAATCGCCGAGGCGGAGAACGCACGATCGATCAAAGTGAAGCCGCAGGAGATCGACAAGAATCTCGAGGGCGAGCTGCGCTCGTTCGGATACGTCGAGTAAATGTCGGCGACGGCGACGGGTTCGAAAGGTTGACTGCACGAACATTCCGCGGGGAATGTCGGCGATCGCGACGGGTCCTCCTGACTGGGCCTGGAATCAGGCTGTCGCGCGCGTCTAAGACCCCGAACCACCCACACAAACCGGCGTAGAGCCAGTCTGTCTAGTGCGCCGGCTGCTCGCCGGCCGGCGCCGGCTTCGTTGCGGCTGCCGGCGGAGCCTTTGCATCCGGCGGTGCAGCAGCGGCCGCATCTTTGGCGGCCTGTTCTTTCGCGGCGCGACGCGCGGCTCTGGCCGCTTTCGGATCGGTGCCGTCACAGCGGCACCACTTCCTCTTTTTCTCTTTCGGCCTGTCCTGTTTGGCGACGGTCTTCGGCGACGCGAGTTTCACGTCCGTAAGCGGCTTCTCGAGCTCCGGGGGAACAGGCAGCCCTTTCGCCTTGAGGTTGGCGATCTGCTTTTCGCGCACCGCCTGAAGACGCTGGCGCAGCAGCGCATACTGGCGATCTTCGCCGGAGACGGCGCCATGCTTTTCGGCCAGCTCCTTCGCCGCAATCTGGAGCACACTCTCGATGCTGTATTCCTGATTCTCGGGCTTCGAATAGACCGCGTCGATCGTGTCCTTCCACTCGGCGGTCGTGGCTTTCAGCACGTACGGATAGTGCTCGTCGACCCAGCCTCCCGGATCCAGGTTTCGCGCGAGCTTGGACATCATGAGATAACCCGCGATGTAGCCGCTCTTGAAATCGGTCGAGAACCCCTGCCATCCCTTGTATCCGATTGCAGCGGCCGCAAGTCCTGCTGTCCCGATGAGCACACCAAGAAGAATTCCGGCAATGAAGGCTCTGGTTGCGCGCATGCTCGAGACTTTCCCCCAGACCTGTATGCCATGCAACGCAGCACCGCGGCTGCTCCGCGCTCACCGCCGGCCTGCAGCTTGAGCGCCGGCGCAACAGACAGGACGCATGCGGGCGGATCGTCGCAGGCGAGGCCGCGACGCATCTTCATCACCGGAGTGGCCGGACAGGACGGCTGGTACCTCGCGCAGCAGCTTGCGGGCGCAGGACATCTCGTAACCGGCCTCGTGCTGCCCGGCCAGCAAGCGGACGCCGAAGAGATCCGGACGATCGAAGGAGACCTGCGCGACGTCGATTCGCTCGTGCGTGCAATCGACGCCGCCGCACCCGACGAGATCTACAATCTGGCCGCAGCCACGTTCGTGCCCGCGTCGTGGGAGGCTCCGGACGAAACCAGAACCGTCAACGCGCTCGGCGTCCGCAACCTCGTCGCCGCGATGTTGCGTGCTGCGCCGAGCGCACGGCTGTGCCATGCGTCGTCCGCGGAAATCTTCGGACCACCGACCGGCCGCCCGCAGGACGAAGATCATCCGATGCTGGCCGCTTCGCCGTACGGCCTGGCCAAGGCGGAGGCGCACAAGCTGATTGCCGAAACGCGCGCGGGCGGCGTGTTCGCGTGCTCGGCGATCCTGTTCAACCACGAATCGCCGCGCAGGCCGCCGTCGTTCGTGACGCGCAAGATCACGATGGCCGCGGCGCGCATCGCACGCGGCCTCGGCAAGGAACCCGTCGCGCTCGGAAACCTGCGGGCCGCGCGGGATTGGGGCTACGCACCCGAATACGTCGAAGCGATGCAGAGGATGCTCGCCGCCGGCGAGCCGCGCGATTACGTCGTCGCCACTGGGCGCGCAACCACCGTCGGCCGTTTCGCGGAGCTCGCGTTCGCGCGCGCAGGGCTCGACTGGCGTCAGCACGTCGTCAGCGATCCGGTGCACGAACGCGAAGGCGACAGCGAAGCGAGGATCGGCAATCCGTCGCGCATCGAGCGCGAGCTCGGATGGAAAGCGGCGACCAGCGTCGAGGCGCTCGTACGCATCATGGTCGATGCGGACCTGGCGCTGCCCGCCGAATAGCGGACAGCAGATGCCGGCTGTTCGAGACTACGCGTTGTCGAACAGCACTCCGGGTGCGAACAGACCGTCCGGATCGAGAGCACGCCTGGTCGCACGCATCGACTCGACGCCGGCCTCTCCGTGCAGCTCACGCAGCAGCAGCTTCTTGCCGGGATTGCGACCCGTCCCGTGCTCGGCGAGCGGGCTTCCGCCGAGCTCGATGGCGATTCTTCCGATCGCGATCTGCGCGGCACGCGCGAGCTCCATCTCCTGCGAGCTCTTCGCGATCAGGTTGGGATGCACGTTGCCGTCGGAGATGTGTCCCCAGATCACCGAGTCCATTCCGGTTGCCTCGAGCACCGCGCGATAGCGAACGAGCGATTCCTCGAGGTGCTCGAACGGAACGATCACGTCGCCGCCGGATTTCGCGATGGGTTCTCCGGTTCGCAGCGCCGCCTCACGGATCCGTCGATTGACGCCGTCGGGAACCGCTTCGCGCAGAGCGAACAGCGCGCGGCGCCTGTCGTTCTCGCCGGGAAGCGCCGGCACCGCATCGGCAAGCAGACCGCGCCGCTCGAGGATGCGGCAGAGCGTGGCGATGGGGCCGGAAGTCGCGGAGGACGCGGAGCCGCTCTCCGCTGACCCGCTGGCTGCCGCCAGTTCCTCTGACCCGGTGGCTGCGGCCCGTTCCGCTGACCCGCTGGCTGCCGCCAGTTCCTCTGACCCGCTGGCTGCCGCCAGCTCCTCTGACCCGCTGGCTGCGGCCAGCTCTTCGACCGCGCGCGCGCGATCGTAGGATGGCGGCAGCTCGAGCTGGACGAGAAGGAGCGCGCGCGCGCCGGAGGGCAGCGGCACGCCGGCACGTTCTGCGATCCCGTCCTCGCGAAGAATCTCGAGCGAGCGTGCATCCATGTATTCGATCGCGGCCACATCCGCGCCGCATTGCGTTCGGTCGGCGCTGTCGGTGGCTGCGCGTCGCGTCCGCACGGCTTCGTCGCGGAGCTCACGCGTCAGTGAAATCGCCTCGGCGTCGCCGGCAACCGGGATCAGCACCGCAAGCCACGACGGTCGCGGCGCAAGGCGCAGCCGCGCTTCGGTAACGACGCCCAGCGTGCCTTCGCTTCCGATGAACAGGTCGATCAGATCCATGCCGGCACCGCCGCGATAACCGGCCGACACTTTCGCAACCGCGGGCATCGCGACCGACGGCACCGGTACTCGCATGCAGCTGCCGTCGAGCCTCGCGATCTCGAACCATCCGTCGGGATGCGCGGTCACGTGCCCGCGCTCGACGTCGAGAGCCTCGCCGCACGCGAGCACCAGCGTGAGCCGGTCGACCCACCGACGGACGGTCCCGTGCTTGAACGTCGCCGCGCCGGCGGCGTCGGTCGAGACCACGCCGCCGACCGTCGCGCCGTCGTACGTCGGCACAGGCGGAAAGTAGAGATCGCGCTCGATGCACGCGGCGTCGAGATCGCGCAGCACGACGCCCGCGCCGGCGCACACCGAGCTCGACGTCCAGTCGCGCATCACAGAAAGCCGGGCCGTCGAGACCACCGTCTCGCCGTGCGGCGTCGCGCCGCCGGTCAGCGAAGACTGCGCGCCGACGACGAGCAGCGGCCTGCCCTCGCGGACGAGTGCCGCGACGTCGGCTTCGTTTTCCGGGAAACACACTTCACGCGTGTGGCCGCCGGGATATCGGGCTGCATCCTGCAGGTAGCCGGCAACCAGGTCGGCGTCTTGCGCTCGCGTCAGCGACGACGTTCCGCGCGGCGCCCGGGTGCGGGCGAGCCATCGAGGATCCGCAGCGGCCGGCATGAGCGCTGCTCAGCGCACTTCGAGCGCGATGTTGCCGGCATCGTGCACGACCACCGCGCGGCCGGCCTCCGCACCTGCCGGCGATGTCTCCGAAGCAAGCACTTCGCGCGCCCAGCGCGCCGCGTCGGCGCGATCGGCGAACATGCGCACGCCGAGCACGCCGGCGAGATCAATCGGCACGCTGCTGCCGACCAGACCGACGTGTACGCCGCGCTCATCGGTCAGGGCTCTCAGCCGTACCGCCTTGTGATCGCCGAGCCGGTAGCCGCGCGACTCGACGATCGCACGGGCTTCTTCGGCGGTCGGCGCAGCGCGCAGCAGCTCGACGAAATGATCGATGCCGACGCCGTGGGAACATTTCGCTTCGAGCAGCAGCACGCCGCCGGCGCGCACCGCGAACTCGGTGTTCTTGATGCCCTTGTCGGCCTGGTAGAAGTCGCGGTCGAGCGGCGGCTTCACTTCGGCCACGACGAGGTCGGCTTCGGCGTCGAGCTCGGCGGCAAAACAACTGCGTACGATCTGAAGTCCCTGGATCAGCGCTTCGAGCGGATGACCGGCCGTCACTCCGACGATGCGCTCGCCGACGATCACCTGGTTGACGGCGAGAAGGCGCGCCCCCGAATCCTCGAGATCGGCCAGTGCATCGACGATGCCGACATGCACGGGATTGCCGTCGAGCCGCAGCGGACGCGCGGCCGGCGACAGCGCGTGCTCGTGATTGGCACGCAGGCTCTCCATCGACATCACGCCGACGGTCAGCGTCTTGTGCGCGCCGGTGATGCCCGCGAAGTAATGCGGCTCCATGCTGCCGCACGCCAGGTAGAAACCGGCCTCGGCCATCCACGCGTGAAGAGTCATGTTGCCGACGGTGCGAAGACCGGTTTCGCTTCGCGCGTCGTGCCAGGCCACTTCCGCGAGGCGCGACGCGTGCTCGCCGAAGATCGCGCTCTCGTGTGCGCGGCGCTCGGCATCGTCCGCCACATGGCTTCCGGCGGCGACGAGGACCCGAAGCGGCGGCACGCGCTCCCCGGCAAGGCGGCTGTCGAGCAGGGCAAGCACGGCCTCGATGAAGCTTCGCGTGTCCGTGTATCGATGGTTGTCGTTGACCAGCAGCGTCAGCGAGCGGCCTTCGGAGGCAGCGCCGCGCGCAAACTGCTCGAAGCCGGCGGAAGCCAGCGCATCACTGGTCGCGCGCGCGGAATCGACGGCCGTCTCCGGCGGCGCAGGCGCGACTTCGCGCACCTCGAAACCGGGAAGGAGCTGGCGCCAACTTGGTGGAGGGTGGTCTGATCCCATTCGTGTGCCGGAGCCGGGAGCTCGAGATGAAAACGCCTCCCGCACGGCGCGCGGCGAGTTAAGCACATCGTCCGACGCGAACCAAGAACCACCTCCAGCGCCGGACCGCCTTGCCGGTCCGGAGTGGCTCCCGTACAAACCCGCTATCCATGGTCGGCTCAGCGGAGGGTGCGAACGCGTTCACCGGCGAAAGGCCCGGCTGGGGCGAAGGATTCGAGTACGACTATGCGCGGCACATCGCTGCGTACCGCGTGGCGCAGCGGCTGGTTGGCGGGCGGACGGTTCTCGATGCGGGGTGCGGCGAGGGATTCGGGACCCAGCTTCTTGCAGCCGACGCCAGCTCGGTCACCGGAGTCGACTACTCCGAAGATGCGATCCGCGAATGCCGCCGGCTGTGGACAGCCGGACGGCCGAACCTGACTTTCGAACAGGTCGATCTCGCGCATCCGGCTGCGTTTTCCGACCGCTTCGACGTCGTGCTCTGTTTCCAGGTGATCGAGCACATCCACGATCCCCTGCCGTTCCTGCATGCGCTCGCCGACAGGCTGGCGCCGGGTGGAACGCTCGTCGTCACGACGCCGAACCGGCTGCGCACTGTCTCCGAAAATCCGTACCATGTGCGCGAATACACGGCCGGCGAGCTCGACGCCGAGCTTCGCGCCGTGTTTTCCGACGTTACGATCCGCGGCATCCACGGCAACGAGAAAGTCGAGCAGTTCGAGGAAGGTCGCCGGCGCGCGGTCGAAAGGATCCTGCGCCTCGATCCGCTCGGCATCCGTAACCTGCTTCCGCGGCGCGTCGTGGAATTCGCGTTTGCCCGCCTCGCGCGTCTCGTGCGGCGGCACGCCAAGCCTGAAGGCGCGGCGCCTGTCCTCCCCGAGGATTTCTCGGAGCAGGACGCCGTCGATCGCGCGCTCGATCTGCTCGCGTTCTGCCGCGATCCCCGGCCATCGCGTTAGTCCGTGCGGCGCATCGAACGGGAGACGGGCGCCCGGTAGCCGGACGGGTCCGGCTCGCGTACAACCGGACGATGCGGCCGAGCGGTGTCCTTCTCCTCGCCGTGTTCGCGCTGTGGCTGGCCGCAGTATTTGCGGTCGGCACCGGCGGTGAATTTCCTCTCAGCGACGACTGGGCCTACGCGCACGTCGTGCGCTCGATCTGCGAAGGCCGCGGCTTCGATTTCCTGCCGTGGACCGGCGCGAGCCTCGTATTCCAGGCGGCCTACGGCGCGCTGTTCGCCAAGCTGTCCGGATTTTCTTACGAGCTGCTGCGCCTGACGACGCTCGCGGTGTCCGCGATCGGAATCTTTTCCACATACGCGCTGCTGCGCGAGGCCGGCCCTGCGGCAGATAGCGGGACGGACGAGCACGGCATGCGGATCGCCGCAGCCGGCGCCGCGACCGTCGCGTTCTCTCCGCTGTGGTTCAATCTTTCTTTCACGTTCATGACCGACGTTCCGTTCGCCGCACTCGCGACGATGTCCGCATGGCTTTATGCGAGGGCGTTTCGCAGCGGGTCGCGGCCCGGGCTGCTGGCGGCGGGAGCCGTATGCGCCGCGGCGTTCCTCGTCCGCCAGCACGGCGTCTGGATCGCTGCCGCGGCGGCACTTGCAGCCGTCGCCACTGCGCCGCGCACGGCTCGTCTTCGCGATCGTGCCCAGGATGCGGCGGCGGCCGCGATCGTGCCGTTCGTTGCCGCCGCGGCGTATGTCATCTGGGCTGTCACGTCGCCTGTCGTGCCGCTGGCTGTCCACAACAAGATCGGCGAGGCAGCCGGGGTCTCGTGGCTCACGGTCGCGAACGCGTCGTTTCGCGGTCTCGCGACGCTCGGGTTCTTCCTGCTTCCGTGGGCACCGGTCATCGGACTTGCCGGCGTCCGCCAGCGTCGGCTGTTCTCGCTCAGCTTTGCGGCACTTGGCGCTGCAGCGGCGTATCTCTACGCACGCGAAGGCGCGACGATGTTCTACCTGAGCAACATGCTCGGGGATTTCTGGATCGGCCCGTGGACGACACGCGACATTCAGTTTCTCGGACACAGGCCGGATGGCGATGCCGGCGTGCTGTTTCATGTCGCGCTGACCGCAGCGTCGCTCGCTTCGGCGGCGCTTCTGGTTTCGCGCCTCGCCGCGGCGCCGTTCGGGCGAGCGGATGCAAAGCATGACGCCAGCGACCGCGCCGTCGATGCGGGCGGCCGGCGTCGCGTTGCGGTCTTCTGCGTGGCGGCGTTCGCGCTGTCGGCGCTCGGAACGCTCACGCAGTCTCACTACTTCTTCGACCGCTACCTGATCGTGCTCGTCCCGCTCGCGATGGCGGCGGTCGTCGCGCTCGCCGGACCGCTTCGCGCGGGCGGTGCTTTTGCAGCCTTGCTCGCGGCCGTCGCGCTGTACTCGGTCGCCGGTACGCACGATTACATGGAGCGAAACCGTGCACGCTGGGATCTGCTAGGCGCGCTCGAAGCCCGCGGAGTCACCGCTCGCAGCATCGACGGCGGCGTCGAGTACAACGGGGAACGACTTGCGGACGAGCTCAGGACATCTCCGACCGACGTCGAGGCGCGTCGCGGACAGCCGCAGTCGCGCAAAAGCTGGTGGTGGGTGATCGACGACCGCTGGATCCTCGCATACGGTCCGCTCGACGGATATCGCGAAGCGGATTCGCGCCGCTTCACGCGCTGGCTTCCGCCGGGCGAAGACCGCGTCCTCGTGCTCGAGCGCAACGATTCTGTGGACGCCGCGTCCGGCGCTGAGCCGGCGAGGGAACATTAACCGGATGCGATTCGAACCAGTCCACAGGAAAGACCGATGAGCCTTCTCGCGACCGCCGCACCATCGAACGTTGCCGTCGTGGGCTTCGTTACCCTCGTCACGGTCGTCACCGTCGCGATCGTCGGCCTCGTGCCGATCGCATCGCAGCGGGCGGGAGACAACCAGCGCGTCGCCGCGCGGCGGACCGCGACGGTCGCGATCTCGCTTGCAGGCTGGCTTGCGCTCACGTGGCTCGTTGCCGCCAGCGGCATCCTCGAGCAGTTCGATCGCCGGCCTCCGCCGCTCCTCCTGCTGGTGGGCTCGTCGCTGATCCTGTCGACCGTGGTCGCATTCTCGCGCTTCGGCCTGCTGCTCGCACGATCGCTGCCGACGGCAATGCTGGTCGGCATCCACGTGTTTCGCCTGCCGCTCGAGCTCATCCTGTACCAGCTGAGCTTTGACGGCGTGCTGCCCGTGCAGATGACGTTCGACGGGATGAACTACGACATCCTGACCGGGATCCTCGCGGCCGCGGTCGCGCTGTGGGCGTCATGGTACGAGCCGCCGCGAGCCGTCCTCCTGATGTGGAATCTGCTCGGGCTGTTCCTGCTGCTGGTGATCATGACGATTGCGATGCTGTCGGCGCCGCTGCCGATTCGCCTGTTTCCGAACGATCCGGCCAACGCGATCGTCGCGACGGCGCCGTTCGTCTGGCTGCCGACCGTGCTCGTGCAGGTCGCGTGGATCGGCCACCTTCTCGTCTTTCGAAGACTGCGCCGACGCTAGCGGTGCGGCGCCTTGCGGACCGCCTCCGCAAGAACGTCGCCGGTTGCGCGCGCCGGCGCCGGCACGCCGATGAGCGCGGCAATCGTCGGCGCGACATCGGTGGCGTCGACCCTTCGATCGATGACCGCGTGCGGAACGCCCGGCCCGCAAAAGATCAGCGGAACGAACGTGTCGTAGTCCCACGGTGTTCCGTGTCCGGTCGCGAACTGGCTCGAGGTCGGAAGCTCGAACGAGATCTGCCAGCCCGGTTTCGCGACGACGTGGATGTCGCCGGACCTTTCGGGATGAAAACTTCGCGCGGCCGAGCGCGCGACCAGCGTATCGGGAAGTTTCCCGCCCTGGATGTCGCCGCGCGTGAACGCGAATGCGACGCCGGGGAGCTTCGCAATCTCGGCCGCCACCGACCGTTCCGCGGCTTCGGGCTCGATCCCGTGCGAAAGCAGGGCGTCGCGATCCAGATAGATGTACGGCGGCCATCGCCGGATGAAGCCCGTCCCGACGCGTTTGGCGATCTTGACCGCGGCGGCGGTATTCTCGGCCGCCGACAGCAGGATGTGTCCGCCGTCGATCTTCTGTGCGGCAAGCTCCTCGGGAGGCTCGGCCACGCCGTGATCGGCAGTCAGCACGAACAGCGTGTGCCCGCTTCCGGCGGCGTCGTCGGCTGCCTTCATCAGCTCGGCGATCCTGCGGTCGATGCGCAGCACCTCGTCTTCCATCTCGAGGCTGTCGGGCCCGTAGCGATGCCCGATGTAGTCGTTCGACGAGAACGATACCGACAGATAATCGACGACCGAATCGTGGCCGAGATGCTCGGAGTGGATGAGTGCACGCGTGAAATCCACGAGCAGGTCATCGCCGAACGGGCTTGCTTCGAGCGCCGGATAGAATCCGTCACCAAGGCGCGAACGGTCGAAGCGGTGCGGAAACGTGCGCGTCATTCCGGCCGGCGGCGATTCCCACGGCTGGTCATCCTTGCCGATGAAGCGATAGGTCTTCGCCGGCAGCAGAAGCTTCCACGACTTTCCGTCGTAATGATCGGCGTGATGCGCCTTGTTCCAGCTCACCACCCAGGCCGGGAGCTTGCGATCGGGATAGTAGTAGCTGCTCGACTCGAATTGCCCGGTGGCGTCGGACATCCACAGCGCCTTTCCGGTATGGCCGCCCATCGGCACGGCCGCCCGGTCTTTCAGCGAGACGGCGAAGACCTTCGCTTTGCCGCGGCCGGCCTGAGCCACCGAATCGGCGATCGTCGGCGCGAGCATCGTCTGCGGGGAGCGACCGCGGCACGGCTTGCTGACGTCGGCGTGGCCGTTGGTTCCGGTCGCCGCGCCCGCCTTGTCGCCTTTGTCGCCGTCTTTGCCGGGACCGGGTCTGCTGTCGCTGCCGACGATCTCGGAGGCCGAATCCTCGATGTTGTAATGAGGATCGCCCTTGGCACGATCGAGCCAGACGTTGCCGACCATTCCGTGCACCGATGGATCGGCGCCGGTGGCGAGCGTGGCATGTCCGACGATCGTCTCGGTATTGGCGTGCCCGTGATGGGCGTCGGAAAACACCGCGCCCTGCTCGTAGAGGCGGCGAAATCCTCCGCTCGACCAGCGATCGCGCGAGCGCAGCGCAAGATCACCGCGAAGCTGGTCGACGATGATCTCGACCACGAGCCGCGTTGCCGGCGGTTTGTCGGCGGCCGCGGCAATCCCACCGGCGCGCGCGGCCAGCAGCATGGCCAGAACGGACGTCGCAGCGCGCCGCATGCTGCGCAGCCTGCGGTGATCGCCGACGCAGTCGCGGCGATGTCGCCGTCCGCCGCGATCGGAGATGCCGGGCCCGTCGTCTGAGGGGATCCTCACGCGCATCGGTCCGGCGAATCTGTCGCAAACCCGCGCACAGGTACAGAGTCGCAGTGGTGCGGATCAATTCGGGCCCGCCCCGTGCATCAGCGGCTCGGGCGTGCGTGCGGCGTGCGGGCCATTTCGTGCAGCCGCTCGATGCGCTCCTCGATCGGAGGGTGCGTCGAGAAAAGCTTCGCCATTCGTGCCTGCACCGACGACAGCGGGTTGACGATGTACAGGCTTGCCGTGGCCGGCGCGACATCGGCCGGGATGCGCTCGGCGTAGTGCTGGAGCTTGCCGAGCGCAGCGGCGAGCTTGTCGGGATCGCCGGAAAGCTCTGCGCCGGCATCGTCGGCGAGATATTCGCGCGAGCGGGAAATGCCGAGCTGGACGAGCGTGGCCGCAAGCGGGGCAACCAGCATCAGCAGCAGACCTCCCGCGCCCGAGCTGTCGTCGTCGTCGCTGCGCCGGCCGCCGAACAGGCCTGCGAACATCAGCGACTGCGCCGCGTAGCCGATTGCCGTCGCCATGACGGCTGCTATCGACGAAATCAGGATGTCCCGGTGGACGACGTGGCCGATCTCGTGCGCGAGCACCGCGCGCAGCTCCGAGCGGTCGAGCAGGTCGAGGATCCCGCGCGTCACCGCAACCACGCCGTGTGCCGGGCTGCGTCCGGTGGCGAATGCGTTCGGCTGCTGCTGGTCGATGATGCAGACTTTTGGTTTGGGGATTCCCGCCGCGCGCGCGAGCTCATCGACGATCGCATGCAGGTCCGGAGCTTCGGCCACGCTGACCTCGCGCGCGCCCGAGACGCGCAGCACGACGCGATCGCTGAAGAAGTAGGCTCCGAGGTTCATGACGGCAGCCATGACGACGAACAGCGTCGTGTTGCCCGGCGAAAGCACCTGCCCGATGCCGATGAGCAGCGCCGAAAGAACCCCCAGCAGAAAGATCGTCTTGAGCTGATTGGCCATGGGATACCCTGACGCGCGAGCGCCGGATTCCTTCGCTCTTCCTGCTCGAACGGGGCGTCAGCCTCCGAACCAGCCCTTCCTGCGGAACCACAGAAGCAACACGGTCGGGAGCAGCGCCATCGCCGCGATCGCCAGCATCAGCAGGCGGTCGTCGTCGAACGGCAGGTGCGCGAAGTTCATGCCGAAGAACCCCGTGAGGAAATTGAGCGGCAGGAAGATGGTCGACAGCACGGTCAGGCGCTGGATCACCTGGTTCTGCTGGCGCTCGACCAGCGCCAGCTGCACTTCCATCACGCTCTGCGCGAGCTCGCGCAGCGACTCGATCGATTCGTACTCGCGGTGGATGTGGTCGGATACGTCGCGAAAATAAAACAGCGACTTCTGCGAGATGAAGCCGTGCTCGCGCCTCGACAGCGCGCCGATCACGTCGCGCTGCGGAGCGAGCTGGCGGCGTACGCGCATCAGCGCACGGCGCACGATCACGACCCTGCCGATGTCGCCCTGCATCCCGTCGCCCCGGCTCGCCTGGATGCTCAGATGCTCGAGGCGGTCTTCGATGGTTGCCAGGATCGGCGCGTGGCTGTCGACGAGATGATCGAGCAGCCGGTAGAGCTCGCCGTCGGCGCCATGCGGCTCGCGCGCGTGCCCGCGAAGGAACGCCTGCCACGCCTCTTCGACCGGAAGAATGCGGCGATCGTCGTAGATCGTCGCGATCCAGTTGCGACCGACGATGAAGTGCAGCTCGTGCGGATGAGCGGTCGTGTCCGCGCTCGCGAACCAGTGCACGACGAGGAACAGATAGCCGGGATACTCCTCGAGCTTGGCGCGCTGATTGCGGTGGGTCAGGTCCTCGACTGTAAGAGGATGAAGGCCGAGCGTCTTCTCGAGCGCCTCGAGCTCGTCGGGAGCGGGCGCACCGCAGTCCATCCACAGCAGCTCGTCGGGAGTTTCGTCGGCCGTGGCCAGCCACGTCAGCGCGTCCTCGAAGCTGAGGTCGTGTGCCGGGGAACCCGGAATGCTGGACAGTGCGGTGCGGATCATCGGTGCGGCCCCAGGCGGCGCAGTCTCCACAAACAACGTGGACCGGTCACAGGCAAGCCGGCCCGCCTGCGGACCCGAAACCCGGCAGTCAGGCCGTGCCCCGCCGCGCCAGCAGCGACTGCAGGAGGCGCCACTCAGCGGCACCGAAGACGCGAAGGCCGGCGACGGCGGCGATGTAGACGACGAGCGTAAACGCCATCGACGCCCAGCCGTCGAGCCGGACCACGTGCGCGGCCACCACCGCGATCGCAACCGCCGCAAACGGCCGCAGCGCCGACCGCAGCGACGCGCGAACGTAGCGACGCGTCGGTGCGATCATCGCGAGCGACAGCTGCGACGCCGCGCTGGTCGCGAGCGTGGCGGCCGCCGCACCGACGGCGCCGTAGCGCGAGATCGCGAACCACGACGTCACCGCGCCGACCGCGGCGAACGCGAGCGTGTTGCGCGACAGCGCACGCTCGCTGTGGGTTGCAACCAGAAGATTGAGGATCACCGTGCCGGTCGCGCTGAACAGCGCCGTGAACGCCAGCAGCGACAGGATCACGCCGGCTTCGGCGAACGCGGGTCCGAACAGCCGGCGCATGATCAGGTCGCCGCCGGCCGCGCACAGCACGACCGGAATGCCGGTCGCCGCGACGAGATAACGGGTCGAGCGCTCGGCGGTTTCGAACAGCTGCGGAGACTCGCGCGCGTGCAGGCCCGCCATCAGCGGATAGACGCTGATCATCAGAGCTTCGGGAAGCAGCGTGAACGCCTCGGTCACGCGCGACGCGGCGCCGAGCTGGCCGACGTCGACCGGGCCGCGCAGCGACATCAGCAGGATCTGCCCGATGCGAAGGCTGACGGTCATCGCGAACGCGTTGACCATGAGCGGCACCACACCGCCGGCAAGCCGCCGCCAGCGCTCGAAATCGAAACGGATGCGCGGCGCGACTTCGCCGCGCAGCGCGAACGCGACCAGTACGAACGTAAGCAGATTGGCGGCCGACATCGCCGCGAAGATCGACGGCAGGCTGCTGCCGCTGCGAACCGCCAGCACGACACCGATCGCGAGCAGCACCGCCCGCAGCGCAGCCTGCGCGAACAGCGCACCGATCTCGAGGCGCGCGCGCTGCCACGCACGATACGCACCGCCGAGCGCCGTCGGCAGGTTGAGCGCAGCCACCAGCATCAGGCCCGGCGGCGTCTGGTGATTCGATGCGACGCCGACCAGCGCAACCGACAGCACGACCGAGATCATCGCCATCGTCAGCTTCAGGGCGAGGCCGGCATGCAGCAGCGCATCGCGCTCGGCCGGATCCTGGCTCATCGTGCGCACGAGCACGGTATCGATGCTGTAGTCCGAGACGATCTGGAAGAACGCCAGGTACGCGATCACGAACGAGTAGATGCCGAACTCGGCCGGGCCGAGCGCACGCGCAAGATAGAGAAGGATCAGGACCGGCAGAACCTTGTCGACCGCCTGCGTCAGCAGGCCGTACCATGCGCGGCGGGCGACATGGTGCGCGCTGTGAAGCGACTCCACGCGAGCGACCGGCTTCGCTGCCGTGAGGTCTTCGCGAAGCGCAGGCTGTTCGCGATCCGCCGGCTGTTCCGGCTCGGGATCGAGGCCCGGCGACTGCACCTCGGTAAAGTCCGAGACGCCCATTTCGCTGAACGCTGGCCGTTCGGGCTCGCTCATCGCACGTCGCGCGCTTCGCGCTGCCGGCTCGCGCGCGACCGCAGCAGGATCGCCGTGCCGGCAAGGTAGATGGCCGCAGCCAGGAGCGAAACCGTCCGGAAGCCCGCGGACATCGCGATCAGCACGGCGAGCGTGGTCGCCGTGACCGATCCGACGCCGTTGACCCCCCACGCCCACGGCACCAGGCGCGGATGCTCGCGTGCAATGCAGGTGATTCCGAGCGGCATGAACATTCCGAGCAGCAGCCCGATCGGCATCTGCGCAGCGACTGCGATCAGGATGCGGGCGCCGAGCTCGAGATGGAGCGCTGCATCGAACATCCCGGGCAGGCCGAACGTGTAGACGACGACGATCGCCGCAAGCGCCGGTGCAAGCCGGCGCAGCGCCGCTTCCGGCCGCGCCGCGAAGCGCCCCGACAGAAGGCTTCCGAGGCTCGAGAACAGCAGCAGCGAAAAGATCGTGACCGAAAGCGCGTGGGTCGGCGAGCCGAGAAACAGCACGAACGTCTGCACGAAGCTGATCTCGATGAACATGAAGCCGACGCCGAGCGCGAGGAAGTACGCGAGGTAGCCCGCGACGCCGCGCTCGCCGAGACCCGAGCGCGCGCCAAGCAGCAGCGGCCCGATCACGAGCACGCCTCCGAGCAGCGTCGACTGCACGACCATCAGCAGCAGCACGACCTGCCCGATGAACGATCCGGGCATGATGAAATAGATCCCGCTGTCGGTCGCGAGATTCTTCCAGCGCGCAACGTTGTAGAAGAACGGATTGGTGTCGTACGTGGCATCGATCGCGAACATCGACGAGTCGATTACGCGCCGGCGCGCCTCTTCGTCGGGCCCGAGGATCGCCGCCATCGGCGAGTCGGCCATCCCCGGCGCGTAGAGCATCCGGAACCCGTTGTCGCGCACGAATCCGGAAACCCGCGCGATCTCCTCCGGCGTGAACGGAGTCTTCCTGATCATCACCGATTCGTTCTGTGCGAACTGGCCCTCGGTGCTCGATCCGACCACGAGGATGTTGGCGCCGGGATCGCGGACACCGGTTTGCTGGAGCGCGCGCACGCCGATCATCGCGAGCCGCGTGATCAGCGGCGGCAGCTCGCCCGGCGGCGTCAGGTCGCCGAGCACGATCGTGACGATTCCGTCCGGCGAGAGCCGGCGGAAGTAGTCTTTCATGGCATCGACCGTGTAGAGATAGCTCTCGGCGAGCACGTAGGCGCCAGCCGCCTGCGCCGCGAACGTATCCACGGCAGTGATCTGCACGAGATCGAACGTCTCGCTGGAGCGACGCATGAAGTGGCGTCCTTCTCCGGGGACGAGCGTCACGTCGTCGCGGTCATAGAAGCCGCCGGTGAAGTCGCGCAGCCGGTCGTGAAGGAGCTTTACGGTTTCCGGCTGGAGCTCAGCGCCGGTCACGTGCCGCGCGTGGTGCTTGATCGCGTTGAACAGGTCGATGCCGCCGCCGACGCCGATCGCGACGACGTTCGGTTTGTCGAGCACGAGATACGGAAGGGTCAGCAGATGATGGTCGAGGATCTCGAACTCGCGATCGATGTCGCCGTGGAACGCGTAGACATCCGAGCCGTTGCTTCCATCGTACGTCAGGCGGCAGACCGGCGGCGGCTCGCCATGATACGTGGTGCCCACTCCAATCCCGCTCCACCACGACTTCGTGCTCGGCGTCGCCCATCCGAAAGCATCGACTCGATTGATCGCCGTCCATTTCGACATCCGGTCCGTGCGCTGTTCGAACGGCGGCGTTCCGGGAGGACTGACGGAAAGCGTCGCGAGATGCTTCGAGCTGGTGACCGCGACCGGAAGATGTCGTCCGGCGGGAGCGGCGAGCACGATGACGAGAACTCCGGCCGCGACGAGTCGCGCACAGGCACCGCTTCGTCCGCCGGACCATGCGACGGCGCCTGCCGCCAGCAGCATCGCTCCTGCCGCCGCAAAGATCAGGCCGGGAACCGTGAAGGCCTCGATGAACCACACCGCGAACGCGCAGCCTGCTGCGGCGCCGAGCAGATCCCAGAAGTACAGGCGTCCCATCGCGCCGGGATACGCGGCAAACGGCACGCTCACGGCAAATCCGGACAGCAGGAACGGAGCGCCGACCACGACGTAATACACGAGCAGGCTGATCGAGAACTTGAGCGGCTTGTGAACGAGGTTTTCCACCTCGATCGGGAACTCGGCGAGAAACGAAATTCCGGCGATCGTGACCACGGCGGCAACGGCGAGAGCCGCTGCGAGGAATCGCTCGCCGCGCCGTGCCACGAAATTCGGAAACGCCGCGACGATCGCTCCCGTCGATCCGAAACCGAGCAGCGCGACGCTGATGGTCAGGTATGCGAAGTGGTACCAGATCGTGAACGAGAAGAACCTGGTCAGCGAAACCTCGAGACAAAGCAGCGCCGACGACGTCAGCAGCAGGGCAAGATAGACGCCGGTATGCGGACGCGCGCCCCAGCCCGAAACGGCCAGGCCGCCAGTGCCGACGGCATCGTCCGACGATTCGGGTCTGGCGGTTTTGCTGGAGACGGTCATGGAAGGCTCGAACAGAAGTGCGCGTCGGAGGCACCGACCGGCCTCCAATATGAGAAGGAAACCCTCGAAACAACGAGGCGGCAGGAGCCCGGAGGTCGGGCCTGCTTTGGCGCCTTGCCTCGCGTTAGCGCCTTGCGATGATCGGCCCGGGCCGTCATAACTCGGGGCGATGAACGCGAACGCGAACGCGACTGCGACGGCGGACAGGCAGACCCGCCTCGAACTGTTCGATTACGACCGCTACGAAGCCGAGCTCGACGAGCTGGCCGGGAAGTATCAGGCGGGCAAGCCGTTCCCGCATCTCGCGTTCGAGAATTTCCTGTCTCCCGCTGCTGCCGGCGAAGTTGCGCGCGTGTTTCCGACCGAGCTCGACTCGCACTGGATCCGCTATCGCCACGTCAACGAGAACAAGGCGAGCACCGACCGGTGGGACGACTTCCCGCCGATCATCGCCGACGTGATCCGCGAGATGAATTCTCCGCGTTTCCTCGCACTGATCAGCCGCATGACCGGCATCGACGGGTTGCTTGCCGATCCGGAGATCGAAGGTGGAGGAATGCACCAGGCGTGGACCGGTGGGTTCCTCAACGTGCATACCGATTTCACGATGCACCGGCACAACCCGACGTGGCGGCGGCGCTGCAACCTGATCCTTTATTTCAACGACGACTGGGATCTTTCGTGGGGCGGAACCCTTCAGCTGTGGGACTTCGAGATGAACACCGTCAAGGCGACGGTGCCGTGCCTGCTGAACCATGCCGTGCTGTTCAACACTCCGAACGCTCTGCATGGCTTTCCCGATCCGCTGACCTGCCCGGACGATCGCAGCCGCAAGAGCCTGCAGTGGTACTACTACACCGTCGATGAGGCCGCCGACGCGCTGCCGGTCGCGACCACCTATTACGCCCGGCCGGTCGATCCGCCGATGAAGCGCCTGCTCGTGCGTCTCGACAACGTCGCGCTGCGCGCCTACGCATGGGTCAAGCGAAACCTCGGCCTGTCGGATACATTGGTAAGCCGCGTCATGTCGCTGTTTTCGCAGGGCAAGCATCACCATTGAGCCGCCCGTAACCCGGGCGGTCCGTGCCCCGGTGCACCACGGGTACCCATCAGCAACGGAGCCGAAAAAGCTCCCGCCGGGCCCTTTCGCACCTTGCCATCCGGGCTGCAGGCCGTCATAACCTCGGGACGCGGGAACCTCCCGCAACGAGATCCCGCGAGAATCCGCTGGATCATCGGATGGGGCGCCTCACTTTTGGGGCAGTCGGGGGCGCAGACGATCGCGGGCATCGAGCGGTACGCGCTTGGCGAGGGCCGGCAGGTTCTCGGCATCGGGCTCGTCTCTGCGGACTCTGCGCGAGGCCCGGACAAGACGCCGGAATGAGTTAGATCAGTCGGCGGCAGGGGACACGATGACTTCCGAATCCACGGCACGAGCTGACGACGACACCGGCGCCGGTCCTGCAGGCGAGCAGCCGCTGTTCGACTACGCCCGATGGGAGGCCCAGCTTCCCGAGCTCACCCGCCGCTACGATAACGACCATCCGTTTCCCCACATCATTCTCGAAAACCTGATCTCGCCTGAGATCGCGAAGCGCGCCGTCGAAGATTTCCCGTCGGCCGATTCGGGAGAATGGATCCAGTACCGGCACGTGAGCGAGAAGAAGCTCGGCCAGAACAAGCGCGAGTGCATCCCGCCGCTGCACCTTTCCATCATCGACGAGTTCAACAGCCCGCGCTTCCTCGCCTTCCTCAGCAAGCTGACCGGCATCGAAGGGCTGGTTCCGGATCCGGGGCTCGAGGGCGGCGGGCTTCATCAGATTCCGCGTCTCGGCTTTCTCAACATCCACGCCGATTTCACCGCGCACGTCCACCAGCCGCTGTGGGCCCGGCGAGTGAACCTGCTGCTGTACCTGAACCCGGACTGGAAAGAAGAGTACGGCGGCCACCTCGAGCTGTGGGACCGCAAGATGAAGGGCTGCACCGAGAAGGTGCTGCCGGTGCTGAACCGCTGCGTGATCTTCAGCACCAATTCGGATTCGTTCCACGGACATCCCGATCCGCTGACCTGTCCGGTCGGACGCACGCGCAAGTCGCTGGCGCTGTACTACTACACGGTCGAAGCCGTCGAGCCGGAACGACACTCGACGGATTACAGGGCGCGGCCGCAGGACAGCCGCGCGCGCGCTGCGTTCATCTGGCTCGACAAGAAAGCGCTGCGCGCGTACGACTTCGTCAAGCGGCGGCTCGGCATCGACGATCGGTTCGTCAGCCGTATTCTGCGGCGCTTCTCGAAGTAAGCCTGAAGTTCCCTCGTCACCGCAGAAGCACCGCACATCATGAACGTTTCATCGGAGCCGCTGCAACGGCGCGCACTGGCATTGGAACCGGAGCGCGAGTTGCGCTGCCCACCTGTCGCCTGATAGCCATCGCAGATGCTCGTCCGCACACTTCTTCTGCTTGTCATCTTCTTCCTGTCCGGCGCCGCCGGGCTCGTCTACGAGGTGCTTTGGACGAGGCAGCTCTCTCTGATCTTCGGCGTGACGACCTATGCCGTCTCGACAGTGCTGGCGGCGTTCATGGGCGGACTGGCTCTCGGCAGCTACCTGATGGGCCGGAAAGTCGACGCCGTGCGACGGCCGCTCTACCTGTACGCGATGCTGGAGCTCGGCATCGGCCTGTACGCGCTGGTCGCGCCGGAGCTGCTCGCCGCGCTGCGTCCCCTGCATATCGCGATCTCGCATCTCGGCCTGTCGTACACGGTGTTCTCGCTGATTCGCGCGCTGCTTGCGGCCATGGTGTTCCTGCTCCCGACCGCGCTGATGGGCGGAACGTTCACGCTGCTGGTCAAGCACTGGGTGAACGAGCGGAGAGATCTCGCCGAAGGAGCGGGCATCCTTTATCTGGTCAACACGGCCGGAGCGCTGGCCGGTTGCGGGCTCTGCGGCTTTTTCCTGATCGAGCATCTCGGAATCACCGGCACCAACCGTCTTGCCGCCGCGACCAACGTCATGCTTGCGATCGCCGCCGCTGCGCTCGCCCGCAGTGCCCCCGAGGCGACGAAACCCATTCATGAGACCGCCAATCCTGCACCAGCGCTTCGCCTCTCCGATGCGACTGCAGGCCTGGTCCTGCTGAGCGCGGGCCTGGCAGGATTCGTATCGCTCGCGGCCGAAGTGCTCTGGACCCGGGCGCTGCTGCGCTACCTTTACAATTCGACCTACGCGTTCACGGCGATGCTCGTGACGTTCCTGCTCGGCATCGCGCTCGGCAGCGCGGCGTATGCCGCGTTCCTGTCGCGAAGCCGGCGGCCGCTTTGGATGCTCGCCGCGTTCCAGGCGGGGCTCGGGCTCAGCCTGGCTGCAGCCGTGCTGATGTTCCCGAGACTCGGCGATCTCGGCAGCTGGCTGTTCGGCACCGACATCGTGACGTCGTTTGCGCGCTCGCTCACGACGATGTTCGTGCGCGCCGCGATCGTGCTGCTGCCGCCGGCGATCTTTCTCGGCGCATTGTTTCCGCTCGGAGCAACGCTGTACGCGAGCGGGCGCCGCGACGTCGGTCAGGCAATCGGCCGGCTCTACGCGGTCAATACGCTCGGCGCGATCCTCGGATCGATCGGCTGCGCATTCGTGCTGATCCCGGTGTTCGGAATGTGGGGCACGCACAAGCTGCTCGTCCTTCTGAGCCTTTCGTGCGCCGGAGCGCTGGCGGTAGCCGCCATCGAAGGCACCACGCGACGTGCGGGCGTCGCCGTTGCGACCGCCGCGCTGGTCGCGACCGCACTCCTCGCCGCGCCGGCCGACATCTTCCGCAGCACGTTCCTGCCGTACAAGGCCCAGAAGCTGGTGTTCTACGAAGAAGGCGCCACCGACACGGTCGGCGTCGCCGAGAGCTTCGGCCAGCGTGCGATCGTCTACGAGGACCAGCGCGGAACGGCCGCAACCTCGAGCTACGGAGTAAACCTGTTTCTCGGCCACCTGCCGATGCTGCTGCATCCCGGCACTCCGCGCCGCGTCCTGCACATCTGCTTCGGCGTCGGCAACAGCCTGTCGGCGGTGGCATCGCACCAGGAGCTCGAGCGCGTCGACAACGTCGAGCTCAGTCCGCACGTGCTCGAGGCCGGGCCGCTGTTCTGGAGCAACGACAACGTGCTTCAAAAACCCAAGGTCCGCACCATCATCGACGACGGACGGAACTACCTGATGACCACGTCGGAAGTCTACGACGTCATCCTGCTCGAGCCGCCCGAAACGTTCACGGCCGGCGTGATCAATCTGTACACGACGGAATTCTATCGCGATGCGCTGGCGCACCTCGCGCCGGACGGGATCATCATGCAGTGGATTCCGACGGCCAATGCGCCACTCGACGACGAACGCCGCCTGTTCCGCGCATTTTCCGACGAAATCCCCCACGTTTCGATGTGGTGGCTGCTGCGAAGCGGCTGCGCGCTCCTCATAGGCGGACGCGAACCCCTGCGCATCGATTATCAGCGGCTGAAGCAGCGATTTGCCGAGCCGCGCGTCGCGCAGGACATGGCGCTCAGCCAGGTCCGCGACGTCGATCACCTGCTGTCGTTCTTCCGCTTCGACGAGGCCGCGTTCGCCGACTTCGTGCGCGGCGCCGCGCCGACCACCGACGATCGCACGGTGCTCGACTTCAGCATGCCGCGATACGGAGGCTCCGGTTTCGGTCTCGGGCAATTCAACATCAAGGTCCTCGACAACGGTCGCAACCCGTTCGGCTTCGTCATGCAGCGCGAACAGGAATACAGGGCCCTCGCGCGGCCGGTGACCCCGTACCTGACCAACCTCGGCGGCGAGAGCCCGGAGGCGATCGCGGCGCGGATCGCGGAGCGTGCGAAAATTCCGATCGAACCGCGCCGGTTCAGCGAGAGCGACTGGAAGAAGATCAGAACCGGCGAGCTGGTGCTGCCGAACCCCTCGGCACCAACGAGTTAGGAAAGGTTGCGATCTCGCGCGGCGCTGCACCGGACATGACGAACCGAAACGTGAATTCCTCCCGGATCGGTCGGCTTTCGGGCGCGCTCGTGCTCGCCAGTGCAAGCGTCGTCGGATCGGTCGCAATCCTGCTTCTGCTGGAATTCGTCGCGGGGCTTCTGCTGCCGCCTGCGCAAAAATCGTCCGGCGATTCGTCGGGCGATACGATCTCGCAAACCCTGGCCACGCTCGATTTCAATCCTGCCCCGCTCCGTGCCGACCCCGAGCTTCTCTGGAGCAACACGCCGAGCACCCACACCGTCCGGCCGGTCAATCCGCGTCCATTCGGTCAGGCACCGACCTGGACCATCGACAACAATTCGAGGGGATTTCGCGGGCCCGAGATCGCCGCCAAGGCAAAGGGCACCTACAGGATTCTCTGCGAAGGAGACTCGATCACATTCGGGTTCAACGTCGACCAGCCCGACACCTACCCCAACCAGCTGCTTGCCGAGCTGAAGCGTCGATATCCTGGCCGCAATTTCGAAGTCATCAACACCGGCGTTCCCGGATGGAGCTGGGTGCAGGGCCGGCGTTTCCTCGAGCTGCGCGGGCTTCCTCTCGATCCCGACCTCGTGATCATGGGGCACGGATCCAACGACCAGTTCTTCCCGGCGATGATCACCGACGAAGAGCGTTTTCGGAGCCTCGGCAGTCCTGTATGGCGCACGCTTCGCAGCGCCGCCGAGACGCTTGCCGACACGAACCTCTTCCGACTGCTTGGGACCGCTCCGGGGGCACCACCGAAAACCTACAGTCCGGGCTGCCAGCCCGAACTGGAGCTCTACCACTACTGCCATCGTGTTTCGGTCAGGCAGATCGAAGATACAGTCGTCGCAATCCATGCCCTGGTTCACGAACACGGAAGTGATCTGCTGCTTCTCAATACCGATTTCATGAAAACTCCCGCCGTTGACGGATCGCGAAAGGCGGCGGAGGCAGCGGCGATCCCGTTCCTGGACCTCGTCGCCGAAATCGATCGCCAGACCCGAGCCGCGGACGACGCGCGGGCCAACGAGCTCGGGCTTTCCGCTACCGTCGCTGCGCCATTGCCAGGCACGCGTTTACCGACGGAGTCGAAACGGATGACGCTGCGCCTCAAGGTTCAGGATAGAACGCAGCCATATCGCGTCGAAGGAAACATCGTCGTGTTTGCGAACTTTCCCGTCCGTGCGCCTCTTCACGACGACGGCGCAGACGGTGACGAGAAGGCCGGTGATGGTGTATTCTCCGGAAGCGTGGAAATTCCGTATTCGACGCCAGCGATCGAGTACAGCTACTATCAGAACGATGCTGCGGAATTCCTGCCGCTCCCTCCGCTTCCGTCCACGATGGGTGTCCGACTTCTCCCGACACCACAAAGCGGCTACGGTCCGGTAGACGTATTCGGGACCTCGCAGTTCATGGCGGAACGCACGCATCCCAACGCGGCTGGTCATGCGATCGTCGCGCGGATGATCGTGGATCGCCTTCGTGAAATGCCGTCGTTTCGAGCGTACGTCGATATGGAACGATGACTCGAACAAATGCTCCCTCCCGGATCGGAAGGCTCTCCGGCGCGATCCTGCTCGCAGCCGCAAGTGTCATCGGGTCGGTCGTCATCCTGCTGCTCGTCGAGCTCGTTGCCGGGCTTTTGCTGCCGCCGCTCAAAAAATCTTCCGGCGACGAGACGAAAGACACGATCTCCCACACGCTGGCCACGCTCGACCTCAATCCCGCGCCTCTCAGCGCCGACTCCGAGCTTCTCTGGAGCAACACGCCCTCTGTCCACAAAGTCCAGCCGGTCAATCCTCGTCCGTTCGGCCAGACGCCAACGTGGTCCATCGACAACAACTCGAGGGGATTTCGCGGACCGGAGCTCGAGAAGGCAACGAAGACCACCTACAGGATTCTCTGCGTCGGAGATTCGATCACGTTCGGCTTCAACGTCGATCAGCCCGACACGTATCCGAACCAGTTGCTCGAGGAGTTGCACCGCCGCTATCCGGGCCGCGATTTCCAGGTCATCAACACCGGCGTTCCCGGATGGAGCTGGGTGCAGGGCCGGCGTTTCCTGCAAGTGCGCGGGCTTCCCCTCAATCCCGACCTAGTGATCATGGGCCATGGGACCAACGATCAGTTCTTCCCGGCAATGGTCACCGACGAGGAACGCTTTCGAAAGCTCGGCGGTCCGGTGACGCGCACGCTGCGCAGCGCTGCCCAGAAGCTCGTCGATACGAACCTGTACCGGTTGCTCGGGCCCGCTCCGGCGCCGCCGCCACAGACCTACAGCCCGGGCTGCCAGCCCGAGCTGGAGCTCTACCATTATTGCCGTCGTGTCCCCATTACGCAGATCGAAGATACAGTCATTGCGGTCAATACCCTGGTCCACGAACAAGGAGCCGATCTTCTCGTTCTCAACACCGACTTCATGAAGACGGACGCCGTCACCGGATCGCGAAAGGCTGCGGAGAAGATGGCAATTCCTTTCCTGGATCTCGTAGCCGAGATGGAGACGCAGAAGCGCGCCGCGGATGACGCTCGCGCCCGGGACCTGGGACTTTCCGCGACGGTCGCTTCGCCACCGCGCGGCTCGACCCTGCGCACGGAGCCGCTGCGGATGACGCTGCGCCTCAAGGTTCCGGACCCGACGCAGACGTATCGCGTCGAAGGAAACGTTTTTTTGCTCGCAAACTTTCCCTTCCGTGCGCTTCTTCACGATGACGGCGCAGACGGCGACGAGAAGGCCGGCGACAGTGTATTGTCTGCGACCATCGGCGTTCCGTCGACGGGAGCGATCGACTATCGCTACTACCAGAACGATGCCGCCGAATTCCTGCCGCTTCCTCCGCAGCCGTCCACGCTCGGTGTCCGATTCCTCACGACGCCGCAGAGCGGCTACGGCCCGGTCGACGAATTCGGGACCTCGATGTTCATGGCGGAACGCGCGCATCCCAACGCGAACGGTCATCGCGTAATCGCACAGCTGATCGCGGACCGCCTTCGCGAGATGCCGTCGTTTCGAGCGTATATCGATCATTCCACGACGAGCGGGAGCTGATACGCCGCCGCGATCCGCAACGCGTCTCCCTGTAATCGACTACAACGATGGCTGAAGCAGACATTCTCAAAGGATTGGTGACGCCCTCCAACGAACGGCTCCAGGCGGTGCTGCTCGATCATCTTCCCGTGCGCGGCAGCGGGATGGTTCTCGGCCTGGTTCAGGTCGCGGAGACTGCCGTGTTCGTGTTCGTCCTCGCATGGATCTGCTCGCGGCTGATGGGGACCCGGGAAAGCGGCGACGACGGCGCAACACCGGCTCTTTCGATCCCTGCGACGATGGTAGCGACGGCTGTCGCCGCCGTCGTGTTCATGACGAGCGCGTGTTCCCCGAGTGCAGGCCTGTTCGCGCTGTTTTCGCGATGGGACCACCTGCTTTTCTGTGCGGCCACCGGGCTGGCGCTGTCCGGCGCTCGGCGCGGAATCCGCACCACGGCGCTTACCGCCATCAGTCTGTTCTTCCTCGTGGTGCACGACGCGCTCTGGTCGGTGCTGCTGATTGCAGCCGGCGGGCTCGCCGGCTTCGCGGCGCTGCGCCTGATGCGAAACGCTTCGGCAGCAGCCGTGGCGGCGGTGCAGGGCATCGTGCTCGTCGCGATGACATGCGCATGGTGGTTCGAGAGGTCCGTGAACGGACTGATCGCATTGCAGCTGCAGGGCGCGTTCGCGTATTTCCTGCTGCGTCACATCAGCTTCGTCGTGGAGATGCGACGCGGCTCGCCGGCAGGCATCGGCGACTACCTCTGCTACATGTTCCTCTACACGTCGTTCTACGCATCGGAGACGTTCGACGAGTTCTCGGCACGCAATCTCGACCGGGCCGGCACGTACGACTACCGCGCAGCGGCAACAGGGATCGTGCTCGGCCAGCTCGCCATGTGGGGATCGTTCCAGATCGACATCACTTTCGAGCAGGTGCTCGCCGCGCACGGCACGCTCGTGACGTGGTACGACTCGATCCTGCTTTTCGTGCGCGGATCGTTGTTCCTGATCGGAATCTGGTCGACGATCGAAAGCGCCGCGCTGCTGTACGGCGTCGTGCTCCGGCCGAACTTCACCGGGATCCTCACGAGCGAGAACCCGGCGCAGTTCTGGCGCGCGTGGCGCGGAACGATGACCAACTGGCTGATCCGTTACGTGTACATTCCGCTCGGCGGCAACCGGCGGCACCAGTCGCTGAACATCCTTGCCGCGTTCGCGTTCAGCACGGCCTGGCACTGCATGGGCGTCACGGTCTTTGCCCGCTACGTCGCTCCGATCGATTTCGCGCCGGTGCTCACGTGGGGCGCCATCAACGCACTGGCCGTGATCGGCTATACGCATTACCGGCGTTATTCGCCCGCCATCCTTCCGGCGGCTACGCCGCCTGCGCTGCGCCGGCTCTCGAAGATCGGGCTCATGGCCGGCTTTGCATCGCTGACCGTCACGCTGCTCGGTTTCCGCCCGGTGAACTCCGAGCTCTTCGTTCCGTTCGTGCTGCGACTGCTCGGACAGCACTGAGCAGCGCGCCGCCAACCCGCCCCGGGTTCCAGACTGTCACGCGGGGTCAGCGCGCGTATCCGAGGCTCTTCAGCCGCTCCTCGGTCTTCTCTTCCAGACCGGTGCCGGACTTGTCCGCGGTCCGGGCCTCCTCGTCCATGTACGGATCGATGGCGTCGAGATAGTCGTCCTGCGTGAACCAGCCGCACTGTTTGCAGACGGGCGTCGGCTCGAGCGGCTCGAGCGGCACGTCGAACAGTGGAAGCGTATTCCAGATGGCTTCGGCGCCTGCGGTAAAGCCGGCGGCGTATGCGGGCGCAAGGTTGTGCTTCTCGCGCGGATCGCCGGGCAGGCGGTAGTACTGGGTGACCACCGGCGTCGGACGCACGCCCGAAGGCACGATCACCTTGAAATCGCGCGTGCGGGCCGACCACGAGCCGCCAGCCGTTTCCGACGGATCCTTGTAGCTGATGGTCGGGCGCTCGATCGCCGGCGGCAGGCGGAAGGCAGCCTCGTCGCGCCACGATCCGGCGATGTTTTTCCAGAGGTCGCGGCCCAGCATGTCCGCGGGAACCGCAACGCCGGCGGCCCCGAGCAGCGTCGGCGCGATGTCGATGAGGCCGATTGCGCTTTGCATCTCCCGGCCCGGACGAACATTGCCCGGCGACCAGAAGATCATCGGGATGTGCGTGATCTCGTCGTGAAGCGTGATCAGCGGTCCCGATGCGCCGTGGCGGAAGTTGCGGTGCTCGGCGAACGCTTCTCCGTGGTCGGAGACGACGACGAGCAGCACCGGCCGGTGCTCGCTCTGCTCCTTCAGCCATTGGACAAACGGAAGCAGGGCCTTGTCCGTCGAGCGCACCAGCCCGGCGTAGAAATCGCGGTCCTCGGTGATGTTCTTTTCCGGCGGCACCGCCTCGACGGTAATGAAGCCGGCGCCGATCGAGTGCTTCTCGGCTGGCGGCACATCGTGGACGGCGTACGTGTGCAGCAGCACGAACGTGGCAGCGTCCTGGCGCGCGGTGATCCACGCCTTCGCATCTTCGAGCGACTCGGGAAACGTCTCGAGATCGGATTTCTTCAGGTCGTTACTGTTGTAGGTCTTGAAGAAATCGAACCCGTAGCTCATGCGGAATGCCGCGCTGACGAAGCCTCCTCCGGTAAATGCCCCCGTGACGAAGCCGGCGTCCGAAAGGCGGCGCGCAATGCCTTTGACCGGACCGGGCGACGACGGCGGAAAGCCGAAGAAACGCGAGTGCAGAAGGACGAAATGCGACGGCAGCGTCCACGTGAACTCGGAAGCCGCTTCGGTCGCGCGCAGGCCTTCTTTTCCGAGCGCGTCGAGCACCGGCGTCATTCCAGGCGGTGCACCGAATCCTTCGACGTGGTCCGCACGCAGCGTGTCGAGGCTGAGCAGAACGACGAGCGGCTGACCCGCGGTCTTCTGCGCAGGCGGACCTGGAACCACGTACGGCTGCGCCCATCCGGCTTCCGACGGCTGGTCGCATTCGAGCTCGAGCGTGGCGTTCGCATAGGCGCGCGGCAGCTCGAGCCTGAGCTCGCTCCATTCGTCCCTGGCGCCGAGCGTCGTCTCGGCTTGGAGCGGGCTTTCGCCGCCCGCAGGAACGAACCGGGCACGGCACGTCCGGTCTTTTCCGGCGTCGCTCGTGGAGATGGCGGAAACCCACAACGTTCCGGCCGGAACCGACGGCACGGCGAGACTGGTGACTGCGGCGGTCGGAATCGACAGAAGCGGCCGGCGGATGCCTTTGACGAAGCGGTCGTAAAGCGGCCGGGATCCGAACCGCACCGCTGATTCGTGGCAGCGAAATTCGGCGTCGTGGGAGCAGCCGGCCAGACAGGCGCCGGCGACGATGACGATCGATGCAATTCTGAGGCTACGGCCTGTCACGAGCCCACGATACGACCATTGTGCAGCGTGTACCGTCCGGACCGCTGCGTGCGTGCGACACGGCCTGCGATCAATCCGGTCTGCGCACCGCGAGAGTACGACGCCCGGTGCCGGGGAGCAATGATCAGAACAGCGCGCGATCGACCGATTTTGCGAATCGACGCCCGAGCTCCTGGGATGGCTCCTCGACGAGGCGTTGCATCACGGTCGCCACCGCCATCGACGTCAGGATGCAGGCCGCGGCGCCGGCGATGTTCATCGGCACCGTGTTCGTCGTCAGCCGTGAACCGATGACGATCACGACAGGAATGTGCACGAGATAGAAACTGTAGGAAATCCGGCCGAGGTAAAGAAAGAACCTGTGGGACAGAAAGCGCTCGATGGACGACGCGTAGAGAACCCCGGCGACGACCAGCGCCGCGCCGGTCGCTTCGATCAGCAGCACCCGGCGCAGAAAGTCTCCCGGCTCCGACATGTGCAGCGCATTGGGCAGGTGGAGCAGGACCAGTCCGACGAAAAACCCGGCAATCGCGAGCCTCGCGACGGCTTTGGTGCGTGCGATCGCGAGCCGGGCGGGATCGGACAGCATCATGCCGAACGCAAAATCGACGGCGAAATACGCCCAGTGGCTGGGAAGCGGAAGCCGGAGCACCAGCAGCATGACGATCGCGAACGCGATCATGTGAAAACGCATGGCGGCGACCATGACCGGCAGCAGCGCCGAGAAGATCGACTCCACGCGAAGCGTCCAGCCGACCGGCAGCAGCCACGCCGCTGCGCCCGGAGGCTGCAGCACGAGTGGGATGAGCTGCTGCGGCGAGAGCCGCACGTGCCCCCAGTCCTCGATGAACTTGGTCGGAACCGGACCATCGGGATAAAGATGGGTCGCGCACCACGCGAACAGCACGGCCGCGACGTACGGCGGGTGCAAACGGAACACGCGACGCACGAAGTACCCGGGCAGCCCACGCACGCCGGTTTCGTGGTTGCGCACCAGAGATGCGCTCAGCACGAGCCCGCTCAGCACGAAGAAGACGTGGACTGCCGCATCTCCGTTGACGACGAGGCCGAATGGCCCGCCTGCAAAGCGAGCCTTGGCAAAGATATCGATCGGCAGGCCGCCGAGGGTGTGGCCGAGAACAACGATGAGCGCAGCAACTCCGCGCAGCCCGTCGAGCGCGAGATTTCTCCCTCGCAGCGCGGAGGGCGTTTCCTCCCCGGTCACGACACGGCCCCACGCATTCGGTCAATTGTAACGCCTAAGTCATCACTGTACGATCGCCGGCCGCCATGCGCCGCAGTACGTTCTTCGCGCTCGGCACCGTCATGGTGCTCGTGGCGGCGGCAATCCGGCTGAACAACGCGTTCGTCTACCCTTTCCTGCGTGGCTACGACGGCTTCGCACACTTCGGGTACATCTGGTTTCTCGCCGAGGCCGGCCGCATCCCGCTTCCGAGCGCCGGCTGGGAATTCTTCCAGCCGCCGGGCTACTACGCGTCGATGGCCGCGCTCTGGAACCTGCTTTCCGGCACCGACGCCGTGCTGCGTTTGCGCATCGGCACGGCAATCATCGCAATCCTCGGTCTTACCCAGGCCTTCGTGGCGTATGCGATCGTGCGCCGGGCATTCCCCGAAAAGCGACTCGTCCAGCTGCTCGCTGCCGGGCTGATGCTCTTTCTGCCCGTTCACCTCTACAGCGCAGGATTCATCGGCAACGAGAATCTTACGGCCGTGCTTTCCAGCCTGAGCCTGCTCGCGCTGTGGTGGACGCTCGGCGGCGAGAGCTTTTACCGCGCCGCCGTTCTCGGGCTCATCCTCGGCGTGACGATGCTCGCCAAGTTCACCGGCTTCGTGGTGGTGGCAACGGCGTTCGCCACGATCGGCCTGAAGGCGCTCCTGCAGAGGCGGATCGTGACGGGCGCGATGCTGCTGTCGGTCACGGCCGCCGTCATGCTCGTGATCTGCGGATGGTTCTACGGGCGCAATTTCGTTCTGTACGGTCACCCGTTCCAGATGAGCCGCGACCAGCTGTTTCTCTCGCAGATCGAGAGCTCGCAGATCCAGGGCAAGCGGCATCTGCTCGAATACGTGCTTTTCGACCCTGTCATCCTCTATCGCCCGCAGTGGCCGCGCGGCCTGTCGCTGAGCGATCCGATCCCGTGGGACTACTCCTACAGCGCGCTGCGCGAATCGATCCCGACCGGTCTGTATGCGAACACCTGGTTCGACGGCTACGGCGGATTCGTCCTGCCGAGGGTCACGACCAGCGAAGCTTCCCGTCGCGCCGGCCAGGCGCTGCTCACGCTCGGGATGATTCCGACGATCCTGATGCTGGTCGGAATCTGGGCGGGAATCACGAAGCTCCGCCGCAGCGGGTGGGACGACACCATCGTGATGATGCTGATCGCAACCGTCGCGATGGCAGTCGTCGTCATCCAGTACACGCTGTCGGTCACGACGCAGTCGGCGGTCAAATCGACGTATCTCATGCCGGTCGCGGTCGCAGCAGCATTCTGGTTTGCGCTCGGGTTCGAGCGCGCCACGGCCACGCGGCCGCGCCTCATTGCTCCGCTGACCGCGGCGTGTGCGCTGCTCGCCGTCGTCAGCTCCGTCGTGTTCAGCCACCAGGTGTTCATCAAGGACCCGGTCTCGTCGACCGACCTCGGCGGAGCGGCGTTCCAGAACCTTTACGGCGTGATCCATTTCGCCGGCGGTGATCGCGAAGCGGCGCGCGAGCTTTTCGAAGCGGCGAGCAGAAAGAATCTCCCGCTGGCTATCGAGAATCTTGCCTATCTCGCCGAGGAAGAGGGCCACGAACAGGAGGCACTGTACCGCATCCGCTGGGCCGGCTATCTCCAGAAGGACCGGCTTGGCCTCGCCACCGTCGCCGAGCAGCAGCGCTACATCGAGGCGACGCTCGCCGACTACGCGAACATCCGCGCGATCCTGCTGTTCCGGCTCGGGGAAACGGCCGCGGCGCTCGACGCGGTCGAAGAATCGCTCTTCTATGCGCCTGCGACCGTCGAGAACGTCTATGATCTCGGCATCCTCAAACTGGCAAGCGCAACCAGGCTGCGCCTTGGCCCCGCTCGCTATGCGCTGCTCGAGCAGGCCCGGCACGCATTCGAACGGGCACTCGGGATGGACCCCGCGTTCGGCGAAGCCATCGTCATGAGCGGCGTCGAGAGGATCCTTGCCGGCGACTGTGCAACCGGCGAGCCGATGCTGCGAAATGCGCTGCTGCATCGTCCGCCCGGTTATCGCGTGTACCCGGTGGAAACCGGCCCCGGCGACCAGAACGCGGCCGGCATTCGCCGGCGCCGACACATCGAGATTCTTCCGCCGTCGATCGACCCCATGACGACCCTGAACCTTTGCGCAGCGGCCGGCGGTGTCTGAACCGGCCACAGCGCGATTCAGGATCATTGCGGTCGCGATCTTCGCCCTGGCGATCCTCGTACGGCTGCACAACGTCTATGTGTTTCCGATGATGCGCTCGCCGGATGCGTTCGGTCACTTCACGTACATCTGGTACCTCGCCGCCACCGGCCACATCCCGCTCGCGACCGAGGGCTGGTCGTTCTTCCATCCTCCGCTCTACTACGCGTTCATGACGGTCTTCTGGAAGGTCTTCGCGGCGCTCGATCCGGTCTCGCGCCTGACGATCGGTACCGCGGCGATCGCAATGATGGGACTCGTTCATGCGGTCGTGGTCTTTCTGTTCACGCGCCGGCGCTTCCCGCACGATCGCGTGGTGCAGCTGTGTGCGACCGCATTCGTGCTGTTCCTTCCCGTCCAGCTCTATTCCGCCGGATACATCGGCAACGAAGCGCTCAACGCCGTCCTTTGCAGTCTTTCGCTGCTGGCGCTGGTCCGCCTGCTCGAACGCCCGGTCTGGCAGCGCGCGGCTGTGCTCGGACTGTCGCTCGGCCTCGGGATGCTGACCAAGTTCACTTCGCTGTCGGTCGTCGCCGGCACGCTTGCGGTGATCGCGCTGCACGCGCTGTACACGCGCGAATGGCTTCGCGGGGCAAAGCTTCTCACGGTCGCCGGCGCGATGCTGGTCATGGTCTGCGGCTGGTTCTATGCCCGCAACGTCGTGCTGTACGGCAATCCGTTCCAGATGAGCCGCGACACGCTGGCCGTGCGCCGTGTCGAGAACCTGCAGACGCAAGGGGTGCGCGGCCTCTACGAGTACATCCTGTTCGATCCGATGATCGTGCTGTCGCCGCAGTGGCCGCGCGGCATACCGCTGCAGCTCGTCGGCAACTCCGCTCCTCCTTCGGCGCACGACGCCCTTCGCGAATCGGTGTGGACGGGAATGTTCGCGAACACGTTCTTCGACGCCGTCGGCGGGCAGGTGCTGCCCACCATCACGCAGGACCTCGGAGTGCTCCGAGCCGGCAGGATCCTGCTCGCGCTCGGCCTGATCCCGACGTTCCTCATCCTGATCGGCATCACGCTGACGATCGCGCGCATGCTTCGCCGCCAGTGGTCCGATGTCGACGTTGCCGTGTTGTTTCCTTTCCTCGCCGCGATGGCGCTGTTCGCGTACGGCGCAAAATCGGTCCCGATGCACGCCGCCATCAAGGCAACGTACCTGTCGGCCGCAACGGCGATGTTCGGCTACTGGTTTGCGTGCGGCCTCGCGCTGGTCCGGCGACTGGAGCCGCGCACGGGCGCGGTCGTCGTCGGCGTGTCGGCGCTGCTGGCTGTGGCAAGCGTTACCGTCTTCACGCTCGGGCGCGTCGTCGGGCGCGGCTATCTTGCCGAGACGCCGCATGCGCCGGTCTTTCAGAACATCTACGGAATCATCGAGTATGCCGGCGGAAACCGTGACAAGGCGAGGCGCCTGTTCGACCTCAGCGCATCGAACGGCTGGCATCTCGGCATGGAGAACCTGGCGGCGATTGCGCTCGAGGAAGGCCGGCCGCTCGAGGCGATCTATCGGCTTCGGCGTGCCGCCGACTGGCAGCGCACGCAATCGTTCGGAGTTCCCGAAGACAAGGCGCGATTCGACCGCATCACCCAGGCCGAGTACAGCAACTCCATGGCGGTGATCTATTACCGTCTCGGATGGAACGATGCCGCGCGAGCCGCAGCCGAGGAAGCCGTTGCGCTCGACGCCTCGATTCCCGAGGCGATCTATGACCGCGGAGTCGTCGAGCTCACCGACAGCCAGCGAACCCGCGACTCCGGCGCGCGCATGAATCTGATCGAACAGGCTCGCAGCGATTTCGAACGGGCAACTGCGCTCGACCCGGCGTTCCGGGATGCGCAGTCGATGCGGATGGTCGCCGGCGCACTGGCCGGAAAGTGTCCGGCCGGCGCAACTGCCGACCTCGATCATGGCCCGAGCCGCCGTATCTATCCGATCGAAACCGGCACCGGCGACTGGCATGCGAGCGCGCTTCACCGGCGGCGTCATATCGAGGATGTACCGGAGCGGCTTCGACCGCAGTCGGCGCTCGCAGCCTGCGATGCCAAACGGGGATGATCCATGCCTCGAGTACCCAGGTTTCGCGTCGTAATCGTGCCGCTGCTGGTGCTCGTCGTCGCGGAGCTGATCGCCCGCACGCTTGCCGTCGTCGAAGGAAGCCCCGGCTATGTGCCTGCGCAGATTCGCGACTACGCGCAGAGCGATCCCGGCCTGCAGGTGCTGTCGTCCGTTGACGCACTCGCGAAGACGCTCGTGCCGGATGACGACCTGCTGTGGCGCAACCGGCCGAATGCCGACCTCGCGCTTGCTGCCGTGCCGGGCTCGGCCGGGACGACGCGAATCTGGAAAGCGCACATCGGCGAGCGAGGTTTCCGGATCGTTCGCGCCGGCGCGCCCGCCGCAACGTCGCTTCCATACCGCGTCCTTTGCATCGGCGACTCGGTCACGTTCGGAATCAACGTCGACGATTCCGCGACCTGGCCCGCAGCCCTGCTCGCAAGGCTCGAGCAGAGGTTTCCCGGCCGTGCATTCGACGTGATCAACGCCGCCGTACCGGGCTGGTCATGGGTGCAGGGAGCGCGCTTCCTCGTGCGCGACGGCTTCGCGCTGCATCCGGACCTCGTGATCGTCGCGCACGGTACGGCCGACCAGTTTCGACCCGTTACCATCACCGACAGCGAACGCATCTGGCTCGACGCGCAGCCGCCGGTCCATTGGTGGAACGCGGTGCGCGAGGTTGCCGCGCATTCGCGTATTCTTCGTGCGCTGGCCGCCGACGCCGCGACGCCGGAGAAATCTGCGTCGCCGAGCCCCGCGTGTCGCCAGAGGTCAGCGGTCCCGGGCCGGTGCCGCCGCGTGCCGCTCGAGGAGATCGAGAGCGCGATTCATGAGATCGCCGAGTCGACGCGCGCGACGGGCGTCGACGTGATGTTGCTCAATCTCGACTTTCGCGCCACTCCCGCATCGCAGGCGTTTGCGCGCGCCGTCGACCGCGACAACCTCGCGTCGCTCGACATCGTCCAGCAGGCCGTTCGCGAGCGGGTCGTCGGCCAGGCCAGGCAGGCAACCGCGATCGGCCTCGTGCCGCCGCGCGTACCGGTCATCCCGCGCGGCGCACCGTCGCCGGAAGGAGTGCTCGATCGCGGCCCGCGCATTCGCCTTCGCGTCAAGGCACCACCGGCAGCCAAGGTTGTGAGCGTACGCGGTCGCGCAGTGCCCGACGGGACTTTTCTTTTCGACAGCGCGATGAACGATGCCGGCACGGACGGGGACGAGAAAGCCGGCGACGGGATTTTTTCGCTCATGCTGCAGACGCCGTTCGACTCCGCAGGCCTGCGCTATCAGTACGTGGCCGACGGAAAACCGGAATTCACCGCACCTCGCGAATCACCGGACGCCCTCGACGTGGATCGCACCATTGAGTTCAATCGCGACGCCGACGGCCCGGTCGAGGCATTCGGCGCGAGGGATCGCATGACCGATTCGAGCCATCCGGACACGGCGGGACACCAGATCATCGGCAGAAAAGTCGAAAACCTGGTCGAACAGATGCCGACGTTCCGAACGGCAATGGGGCTTCCGCTGGCGACCACGCCGCCCAGACCAGCAGCCCGGCGCGCGGCCGGTCCCGCGTCGACGCCGGACGCGGCCGGACAGAGCCCGCCCGCTGGTGGTCCGCAATGAAGCGCCTTGCGCGTTCCATCGCGCTGCTGCTGCTGTCGATTGCGATCGGCGTGCACGGTTGCCGAAAAACGGAAACTCCGAACGTCATTCTGATCGTCATCGACACGCTGCGTGCCGATCATCTCGGCATCTACGGGTACACGCGGGCGACCTCGCCGCACCTCGACGAGCTCTTTCGCAGCGGGACGCGCTTCGAGAACGCACGCGCGACCAGCTCATGGACGCTGCCGAGCGTGGCTTCGATCCTGACCGGCCTTTCTCCGGCGGTGCACGGCCTCGAGCGCAGCAACTCGATGCTGTCGGACCGTACCGGGATGATGCAGGAGGCTTTTCAGAAGCGCGGCTACGAAACCGTCGCGCTATCGGCGAATCCCGCTTTCGTGACGCCGATCCAGGGTTTCTCGCGCGGCTTCGACCGTTTCACCGTGCTGCACGGACCGCCGACCGGCAATACCTCGGTCGATGCGTCACCGGGCAACTCCTCGCTTCTCGACTGGGTTTCGCGTGCGAATGCGGACGACGTCACCAGCGCCGCGCTCGACTGGCTGTCGTCGAGAACCTCCGCGAAACCGTTCTTTCTCTACCTGCACTATTTCGACCAGCACGGCGCCTACAATCCTCCGCGCGAGCTCGCCGAACGGTTCGGCGTTGCGGCCGGAGATCCTCTTGCCGGACCGGCGCAGTGGCCGGTGCTTCAGGCCCCCGAAGCGCCCGACGAGAAGACGCTCGACGTGCTGGTCTCACTCTATGATGCGACCATCGCCGCCACCGACGCATCGATCGGCCGCCTGCTGGGCGGGCTCGATCCTGCGCTTCGCGCGTCGACGATCCTCGTGGTCACCGCCGATCATGGAGAAGAGTTCGGCGATCATGGCGGAATGCAGCACGGACGCACGCTGTACGACGAGCTGCTGCGCGTACCGCTCGTCATTGCCGGCCCGCGGATCGAATCCGGCGCGGTCGTCTCGCGGCCGGTCTCGCTCATCCAGCTGTGGGCGACCTTTGCCGAGCTCACCGGGATCCCTGCGCCGCCCGCGTCGGACGATTCCGGTGCGAACGCTTCGCTGCTGGATGCAGCGGGCACGCAGCCCGTCTATGCCGATCTCGACGCGCGCTTCCAGGGCGACCTCCAGCAGCATCGGCGCGCGCTCGTCGAGGGCGACTGGAAACTGATCGTCGACCCGCATCGCGGCACGACGATGTTCGAGCTGGGCTCGGATCGCCGCGAGACACGCGATGTCGCCCCGACTCAGAGCGAGCGGCGAAGCAGGATGGCGACGTCCATCGCAGATCGCGATGCGCGAGCGGTCCTGCGGCGCGAAGATGCTCCGCCCGGAAGAACCAGCGTCGATCCGGTCATGCGCTCGCGCCTGCAGTCGCTCGGATATCTTCAGTGATGCGTCGCGTTCGGTTGGGTTTGTTGACTCATGAGTTCATTTCAGTAGGATCCCGGGCCGTGCGGCTGCGGACGAAGCATTTCCTCGTCGTAGTCGCCGCGTGCTGCTCTGCAGTCACCGCAGAGGCCCAGCAACCGATCTGTCCCCAGTTTGTCCGAGGCCAGCAGGTCGCCGTCGTGTGCAGGGCGTCCTACGGATTTTCGGTCGTGCGGTTCGCCGCCGACTTCACCGTCGACCACTTGCTGAAGCCGCTGCCGTGGTCGTTCGAACGTTCCCTGTCGCAGATTGCACAGGCGTTCGCGTTCAAAGAGCTGCGCGACAACCCCGAGCTCGCGAAATTCCTGCTGGCGATTGCGCCCATCCGGTTTGCGCAGCTCGATCGCACCACGGGCACGGTGAGCGCGGCGTTCGAATCGAACGAGCGCGCTTACAGCGCACCGGTCAGCGGCGTGACGGGTACGCCGAAGTTCTCGCTCGATCTTCCGGAGCGCCTCGAAGGCGGCTACTGGCGCGCACCGGACGTGGTGCAGATTGCGTTCTGGCAGGGCAAGCGGATGCATGTCCGGCTGGAGAACGCGGACGGCAATGCGATCGACGGCGAGATCGCATGCGTGTCGATGACGCCGGATGGCGTGAGCATCACGTTTGCGCAGGAGAGCACGCCCGCGGTGTTTCTCATGACGCGGGGCTGTTCGGAATGAAGCGGTTCCTGCATGTTTTCGCGGCGGCGCTCGCGCTTGCTGCCGTCTCCTGCAACATGGCACCGGTCAGCGCACCGACGTGCCGGCGCTATGAAGCTCTCGCGCTCGGTCCGGAGACCAACTTTCACGGTTCGATTCCTGACGGCCAGTTTCCGCTGCTCAAGGATCCGGGCGAGCGCATCGATCTCGCGGTCACGCTCGTCCCTCCGGTCGTCGGCCCTGTCACGCTCGTGCAGCTCGTCGACGGAAAACCGTTCGCGAAGTGGGATCTCACGCTGCCGGCGCCGACCGGAATGAGCACGCGATGCAGCATCGGGTTGTCGGTCGGAACCTCATCGTGCGGCGTCACGATCATGGACCAACCGCATCCACCGGGCGGCTACTACGAGCTCCAGACGCGGGGCAACACGATCCTCGAGGCAGGTCTGGCGCTCAATCTCTGCGACTGAACGGACGCGCCGGCACGGCGCTCAGGTGCCGGCTTTCTTGCGCGCGACCACGCGCAGCACTCCGCCTTCGCCGAACGAAGGAGCGATTGCGGAAACGATCGCGGAGAACATCGCGAGGGGAATCGACAGCAGCGCCGTGACGAGCTGGTCGCGCGGCGTGCCTTTCTCGCGGCGGCCGATCACGAGCTGGAACAGGTAGTTCTGCGTCGTGCACAGGTGGTTGAGAAGGCTCTGCAGCATCCCGAACGCATCGTACTCGGCCGAGAACGTTCCCCACGTTTCCGGCGCCAGCCCTTCGGCGACCAGCATCGCGTGAAGGGTCGGACGCTCGAAGTGCAGCAGGTGGCGCGGCACGTCCAGATGAAACCAGTAGCGCGGACCGAGGCGCGCCTGCCAGCTGCCGAAGTTCGGCACTTCGATGATCAGCGTTCCACCCGGCCGCAGCAGCCGCACGACCTGGCGCAGCGTCTCGCGCGGATCGGCCATGTGCTCGAACACGTGCCACATCGTCACGACGTCGAACGAAGCATCGGCAAGCCGGTCGAGCTCGGTGGTTGCGACGACCTCGAGGTCGAGTGACTGGCGCAGCTCCATGATCGGCGTGCCGGCCTGCTCGACGCCGGTTACCTGCCATCCCTTGCGCCGGCACGCCATCAGGAAGTCGCCGCGCCCGCAGCCGATGTCGAGCACACGGCCGCCTGCCTTCGGCGGCGGAAGCGTGCGAACGCGAAGATCCATGAAGAAGTCTTTGAAGACCGGATGGCGCTTGCCGAAATATCCGTCGGGATAGTACGCGGGCAGATGCTCGTCGTCGGGACGGGGCGAGACGTGCACGAGATTGCACTGCCGGCAGCGGCGCACCTCGAACCGGTCGGCCGACATCGCATCGGCCGCCTCGAACATGCGTGCGCCCTGCTCCGCTCCGCAGAGCGGACAATCGACCAGGCTATTCATCCGTCCGGATCAGTCCTTTATGGCGTGAGCATGCGCATGCACGTGCGGCCGGTGCTCGAGCGCGAGCCGCTCGCCGGCGGGATCGAAGAGCCGGCTCGAGGAAAGACCCATGTGATGAAGGAAGAACGCCACGCTCGTGCGCAGAACCCCGAGCCCGTAGCGGACACTGCGCTTGAAGCTGATCGAGGACGCTTCCGGGAAATACTTTGTCGGACACGAAACCTCGCCGATGCGGAAGCCGAAATGCACGACCTGCGCGAGCATCTGGTTGTCGAAGACGAAATCGTCCGAGTTCTCCTCGAGCGGAAGCGTCTCGAGCACGGCGCCCGAAAATGCGCGGTATCCGGAATGGTATTCGGAGAGGTGCTGGCCGAGCAGGATGTTCTCGAACAGCGTCAGCAGCCGGTTGGCGATGTACTTGTATGCCGGCATTCCGCCGCTCATCGCGCTCTGGCACAGCACGCGTGAGCCGAGCACGACGTCGTACTCGCCGACGGCGATCATCGAGGCCATCGCGACCAGCAGCTTCGGCGTGTACTGGTAGTCGGGGTGCAGCATCACGACGACGTCGGCGCCATGGCGCAGCGCCTCGCGGTAGCAGGTCTTCTGGTTGCCGCCGTAGCCTTTGTTCTGAAGGTGGACGAGCGTGCGGCATCCGAGCTCGCGCGCCAGGTCGACCGTGCGGTCCGAGCTTCCGTCGTCGACGAGGATGGCTTCGTCGATGTATTCGAACGGGATTTCCGAATAGGTGCGCCGCAGCGTGCTCTCCGCGTTGTAGGCGGGCATCACGACGACGATCTTTTTGCCGAACAGCATCTCTGGATGACTCCGGTGGCAGCAGCGACTTCCCGCGCTCGAACAGCGGCGCCTTTGCGCGCTCCAACAACAGCGCCTTCGCGCGCCTCAAATGAAAGAGGTGCGGCGCGTTCCCTCCGCCGCAGATTCGGCGGTCTATAGCACGAACCCGATTCCCGTGTCGCCTGTCAATCCTCGGGGACAGACACCGATTTCCGGAAATCGGTGTCTGTCCCCGATTTCCCGGCGGGTTTGCATGAATGGCGTTCCCGATTATTCTCCCGAACGGCTGAAGACGGCGTCGATAGCCCGGCCCGGCCGCGAATTGCCGCGATGCGGCCAACATCTGCCGGCAAGTCACCTCGCAGCCGCTCAGAAGAGACTTCGGTAAAAACCTCCATGAATATCCTCGTCACCGGCGGAGCCGGCTTCATCGGTTCCAATTTTCTCCGCCTGTCGGTGCCGCGGCGTCCGGGCGACCTTTTCATCAACGTCGACAAGCTCACGTACGCGGCCAATCCCGCCAATCTCACGGGCATCGACAAGCTCGAGAACTACTGCCTCGAGCGCGTGGACATCGCCGACGGCGCCGCCGTCGCCGCCCTGATGGATCGCTACGACCCGGACCTGGTGGTGCATTTCGCGGCGGAAAGCCACGTCGATCGCAGCATCGTCTCTCCCGGCGATTTCGTTCAGGCGAACATCGTCGGCACGTTCCATCTGCTGGAGGCATTTCGCAGCCGCGGCGCAAAGCGCCCCGGGGCGCTGTTCCACCATGTCAGCACCGACGAAGTCTACGGCTCGCTCGGCGAGACCGGACGCTTCACCGAAACGACCCGCTACGATCCGTCGAGCCCGTACTCCGCATCGAAGGCCGCAAGCGATCACCTGGTGCGTGCGTACAACCGGACGTACGGCGTGCCGGTCAAGATCACGAACTGCTCGAACAACTACGGCCCGTATCAATTCCCCGAAAAGCTCATCCCACTGATGATCCTGAATGCGCTCGAGTCGAAGCCGCTGCCGGTCTACGGCAAGGGCATGAACGTGCGCGACTGGCTCTACGTCGAAGATCACTGCGAGGCGATCTGGGCGGTCATCGAGCGCGGCGCGCTCGGCGAGACCTACAACATCGGCGGCGACTGCGAGCTTGCCAACATCGACGTCGTCCACCGCATCTGCCGCGTGATCGCCGACGAGACGGGACGGGCCGCCGGCGAGACCGAAGGCCTGATCACGTACGTCAAGGACCGGCCCGGCCACGATCACCGCTATGCGATCGATGCAACGCGGACCAAGACCGAATGCGGCTGGTCGCCGAAGCATACGTTCGATGCCGGGCTCGTCGACACCGTCCGCTGGTACCTTGGCCATCGCGAATGGGTCGACGGCGTGCGCAGCGGGGACTACCTGCGCTGGATCGAGCACAACTACGGCAAGCGGGCTTCGGCTGCGTCCTGAACCTTCCCATCGAACCGAGCGATGAACGTCACTCCCACCCGGCTTCCCGAAGTCCTCCTCGTCGAGCCGCGCGTGCACGGCGACGCGCGCGGATACTTCTTCGAGAGCTGGGCTGAAAAGCGCTACGCCGACTCAGGCATTGCGGGGCCGTTCGTGCAGGACAACATCTCGCGCTCGCCGCGGGGAATCCTGCGCGGCCTTCATCTGCAGAACCCTCACGCACAGGGAAAGCTCGTCAGTGCGATCTTCGGCGCGGTGTTCGACGTGGCCGTCGACGTTCGCACGGGATCGCCTCGCTTCGGCCAGTGGGTCGGCGAGATCCTGTCCGATGAAAACCGGCGCCAGCTCTGGGTGCCACCAGGCTTCGCGCACGGATTCTGCGTGCTCAGCGACGAAGCGATCTTCCACTACAAATGCACGGACTCGTACCATCCGGAATGCGAGATGTCGGTGCTGTGGAATGATCCGGCCATCGGGATCGAGTGGCCGGTGGACAAGCCGACGCTCAACGCAAAGGATGCCGGCGCACCGCTTCTCGCCGACGTGACACGTCTGCCCGCCTACAACGGTTGAGTTTCGAATGACGGCGCCGATCCTGCTCATCAGCCCCGACGGCATGCTCGGACACGCGTTCGAGCTTCTGCTCGCGCGCCGCGGCCTCGAATACACCGGTGTCTCGTGGCCGGCGTTCGACCTGACGAAACCCGAAACCGTCGAGCCGTGGATGCAGCCCGGCGTGCGCACGATCATCAACTGCTCGGCGTACACCGACGTCGACGGCGCGGAGACGCACCAGAAGGAAGCCGACGCGATCAACGGCGCGGGCGTCGCGCTTCTGGCATCGCACGCACGCCGCCTCGGCGCCGTGCTCGTTCATTTCAGCACCGACTACGTGTTCGACGGACACGCGACCTCGCCGTACGAGGTCGACCATCCGATCGCTCCGATCAACGCCTACGGACGCAGCAAGGCGGTCGGCGAGGCGGCGATCCGCGAGTCCGGGTGCGAGCACCTGATCATCCGCACGAGCTGGCTCTATGCACCGTGGGCGAAGAATTTCGTGCTGACGATGCTCGCGCTCGGCCGCGAAAAGACGTCGCTCAACGTCGTCAGCGACCAGGTCGGAAGGCCGACCAGCGCGCAATACCTTGCCGAACGCTCGCTCGCACTGGTCGAGCGCGGCGCACGCGGGACGTTCCACGTGACCGACGGCGGAAGCTGCAGCTGGTTCGAGCTCGCGTCGATGGTCATGGCGGCGAGCGGCAGCAGCTGTCGCGTCAACGCGTGCACCAGCGCCGAGTTCGTCCGGCCCGCGGTGCGCCCGCCGTACAGCATCCTCGATCTGTCGCGCACCGAAGCGCTGCTCGGCCCCAGCACCGACTGGAAGACCAACGTGCGCGCAGTGCTCGAGGAGCACGCACGCACGGGCGCCGCCGAACCGGAACGCAGAGCCTGACGTTCATTCCATCCCTGTCGTAGCGGTTCGCCGGTGGTCGGGTCTACTTTCCCGCCATCATGCATGGCGCTAGACTCGGAGGGCGATGGCGATGGACACGGCATTCCGATCCGACGGCAAGTTCACGCAGGCCGAGTTCTGCGAGTGGCTGGCCGAACGACCCAGCCACGACCACAACCGGTACGAGCTCATCGGGCGGCACATCGTCATGACGCCGCCGGCGGGATATCCGCACTCGCCGATTGCCGCCACGATCGTCTCGGCGATCCATGTTCACGTCGAACGTCTCGGGAGTGGTCTCGTCAACGACTCCAGCGCGGGCTTCGAGCTGCCGACCGGCGAGACGGTCGAGCCCGATGCCTCGTATCTTTCCGAGCGCACGCTGGTAAGCGCGCCTGAGCCGGAGATCGGCAAGTTCTACCGGATCGTGCCGGATCTCATCGTTGAAATTCTCTCGCCGGCGACCGCGAAGCGCGACCGCACCGAAAAGAAACAGATCTACGAGAAGAACGGCGTCGGCGAATACTGGATCGTCGATCCGAACAGGCGGCAGGTCATCGTGTACCGGCTCGCCGGAAACGACTACGCGAATGCGATCCACGTCGTAAACGGAAACGTGGAGGCGAGCGTGCTCCCCGGGCTCAGCATTCCGCTGTCGAAGATCTTCGCGAGCCTGGATCGGAAACGCTGAAGCGCAAGCGTCCGCTCGAGAGCAGTCCGCTAGTAGACGATAGGGTCCGCGGCGACGCTCGACAGGTACTTTCCGTAGTCTCCGCCGATTTTCTTTCCGAGCGCCGCAAGCTGCCCGGCGTCGATGAAACCTTTGCGCCATGCGATCTCTTCGAGGCATGCGACCTTGAGGCCCTGCCGTTCCTGGATCGCTTCGATGAAGTTGGAAGCCTGGTGCAGCGCCGCACAGGTGCCGGTATCGAGCCATGCGATGCCGCGGCCCATCACTTCGACCTCGAGGTCTTCCATCTCGAGGTACTTCCTGTTGACGTCGGTGATCTCGAGCTCTCCGCGCGGCGACGGCGCGAGGCCGGCCGCGATGTCGAGCACGCGGTTGTCGTAGAAGTAGAGACCCGTCACCGCGTAGTGCGACCGCGGCTTCGCGGGTTTTTCCTCGAGCGAGACGGCGCGCCCGCTGGCGTCGAACTCGACGACGCCGTAGCGCTCGGGATCGTGCACGGCGTAGGCGAACACGGTCGCGCCGTGCTCGCGCGCGGCCGCGCGCTCGAGCGACTCGACCAGGCCGTGTCCGAAGAAGATGTTGTCGCCGAGCACCAGCGAAACGCGCTCGCTTCCGACAAATTCGCGGCCGATCAGGAACGCCTGCGCGAGGCCGCCCGGATTCGGCTGCACTGCGTAGTGCAGCCCGATGCCCAGATCGGAACCGTCGCCGAGAAGCCGCTTGTACGAACCGATGTCCTCCGGCGTCGAGATCAGCAGGATCTCGCGGATGCCGGCCAGCATCAGCGTCGACAGCGGGTAATACACCATCGGCTTGTCGTAGACGGGCAGCAGCTGCTTGGAGACGACCCGCGTCATCGGATGGAGTCGCGTACCGGCGCCGCCGGCAAGGATGATGGCTTTCATGGCGTGGATTTCCCCGTAAGGCGCGCGTCCGCTCGGCGGCGCAGCCGTCTTTGGCCATCGAAGCCGGGGGCTGTCAAGGCGCTATGAATATGGGCGGCCCGGCGCGTGCTGCGCCGCGATCGCGCGCTCGATCATCTCTTCGGTTCTGACGGCCACTTCGTCCCAGTCGAAGCGCATGCCCCACGCGCTGCCGCCGCGAATCAGGCGGCTTCGGAGCTCGCGATCGGTCAGCACCTGGACCAGCGCGTGTGCGAGCTCAGCGGTGTTTCCATACTCGACGAGCAGGCCCGTCTCTCCGTCGCGCACCGAATCGCGCAGCCCCGGAACATTGCTCGCGATCGCAACGGTATTGCACACGTTGGCTTCGATCACCGTCATACCCCACCCTTCCTTCTCGGAAGTCTGCACGACGACCTGCGCACCGCGGATCCATTCGATCTTGTCCTCTTCGGAGACGTAGCCGGTAAAGCGCACGTAGCCGTCGAGTCCCTGCTCGCGCACGCGGGCCTCGAGGCTTTCACGCGCCGAGCCGGCACCGACGATGACGAGTCGCACGTCGGGCACGGCTTTTCGCACGTCGAGCATGGCGTCGATCGCGACGTCCGCGCGCTTGTACGGCTCGAGCCGCCCGATCCACAGCACGATCGGATCGCGATCGAGACCGTCGTCGACCGCCAGATGCGTCTGCCGGTCGATTCCCGGCGGGACGACTTCGATTCGTGCGGGATCGAGCCCACGCCCGGCAAGATCGGCGCGCGTGCTCGGGGAGATCGCGAGCATCGGCGTGCTCCGGTACGCCGCAGGAATCAGCTTCTCGAGCAACCACGAGACGATCGCGACCGGAAGCGAAACCTGCCGGAACGCCGTCGTGCCGAACAGATGATGCACGATCGCAAGGCACGGCAGCGGCACCAGCCACGGGCTGAAAAACGGCAGCTTGTTGAGCACGTCGACGACGACGTCACTTTGCCGCGCTTCGCGCCGGGCCGCGCGCGCGACGAGGAAATAGTACAGGTAGCGATTGGCGAGCCGCCGCACGCGCACGCCGTCGACGAGCTCCTCTCGAGCCGAGCCCGGAAAGCTCGCGGCCAGCACGGTAACGTCGTGGCCGCGCGCGACCAGGCGCCGGAAGATTTCGAAGATATGGGTTTCGGCGCCGCCGGTCATCGGGCTGCGCGGATCGCGCTCGTTCAGGACGAGGATTCGGCGTGGCATCGACATTGCGGCACTATTGAAGGCAATCCGTCGCTGTCCGGCGCTATTCCACGGTATCCAGAAAGCTCAGCGGGTCGCGCCGCCCGGGCCGGCGATGCGCCCGGTCAGCGATTCCAGGCGCAGCCACCACACGTGCAGCAGCGCCTCGAGCGCGATGGAGATGTGCATCTTCGACGTGCCGAGCTTGCGATCGACGAACAGGATCGGCTTCTCGACGATGCGAAGCCCCGCCCGCCACGCGCGAAACGTCGTTTCGATCTGGAAGCAGTATCCGTTGGCCCGCACGTCGGCGAGCGAGATCTTCTCGAGCGCCTCGCGGCGCCAGCATTTGAAGCCGCCGGTCGCGTCCATCACCGGCAGCCCGCCGAGCACGCGGCGTGTGTAAAGGTTTCCGAAGTAGCTCAGCATCAGGCGCAGCATCGGCCAGTTGACGACCGTGATTCCGTCGACGTAGCGCGAGCCCAGCACGAGGTCGCTGGTGGCGGCGAGCGCGAAAAACTCCGGAAGCGCGGACGGCGGATGCGAAAAATCCGCGTCCATCTGCACGATGAGGTCGCCGCCGAGCTCGATCGCGCGCGTCAGGCCGGCGCGGTACGCGTGTCCGAGCCCTTCCTTGTTCGCGCGATGCAGCACGTGCACGCGGGCATCGGCGCCGGCGAGGCGGTCGGCGATCTGGCCGGTGCCGTCCGGCGAATTGTCGTCGACGACGAGGATCTCGATCTCGCGATCCACAGCGAGAACGGCCGCGACGATCGCTTCGAGGTTCTCCTTCTCGTTGTAGGTGGGAATGACGACGATTTTGCGCATGCGAAGCCGGCGGAGCGTACAGGAAAACCGGAGGGCGGACTATCTCGACTTTGCGCTGCCGGGGTCTTTGTCGCGCAGGCCGAGCTCGACGAGAGGGATGGGACGGCCGGCGAGGGCGTCGCGCCAGCCGCGCTGCTTGATCCATACTCCGGCGGCTTCGCCCGACACCGAACGGCGCAGGAGCTGGAACGGAAATGTCGCGATGATGCTGGCGGCCAGAGTCGCTTTCTCCAGCATCGTGCCGTGACGGCGTGCATACAGGATCGAGTTGCGCGCCGAGAGGTACTTGCGAAAGCCGCCGTAGTGCGACGCTCCGCCCGAGCTGCCGTGGATGTGGTGCACGACGAGCGAGCTGCCGACGTAGCGGCACGTCCAGCCGAGCGCGCGCGCTCGCGCCGCCCAGTCGACGTCTTCGTGGTAGGCGAAGTAGCGTTCGTCGAAACCTCCCACTTCGCGAAGCGCATCGGCCCGGAAAAGCAGCGAGCAGCCGGGAAGCCACTCGACATCGCGCTCTCCGTGGAAGCCGGGACCGTCGGGGGCGTTCTCGCCGACCAGGCGGATCAGGCTCTGTCGCCACGTGACTTCACCCCACGCGACCCAGATCCGCGACGGATCGTCGCCGCGGACCACGCGGCTGCCGAACACGCCAGCGCGCGGCGACCGGCGCGCGGCGTCGACGAGCGGCGAGAGCGCCGCCGGATCGACTTCGGCATCGTTATTGAGAATCCAGACGAAGTCCGCGCCGCGCGCGATGGCCCAGTCGATGCCCGCGTTGTTGCCGCCGGCGTAGCCCAGATTGATACCGGTCGACAGGACGCCGGCTTCGAGCTGCGCGGCGCGAAGCGCTTCCGCTGGTGATACGCGCGAACCGTTGTCGACGACGAGGATCTCGAGATCCGGATACTCGATGCGGCGAAGCGAGCGGACGCAGCGGACGGTGTCATCCGCGCCGTTCCAGTCGAGCACGACGGCGACGACTTTCGGGGTCTCGACGCTCTTCGGATCCGCTCCGCTCATGGTCACCGCTCCGCTCATGGCCCGGCCTCGAGCGCAGCGCGATAGGCCGACATCGTGCGGCGCGCGGTTTCGTTCCACGAAAAGCGCGCCGCCTGCTCGCGGCCGCGGCGCGACAGGTCCATCGCGAGGCGATCGTCCGTCATCAATCGCTGGATCGCCGGTGCAAGCTCGGAAGCATCGGCGCTGTCGACGAGGATTCCCGCATCGCCGACGACCTCGGGAATCGAGCTGTTGCGCAGCCCCACGACCGGACAACCCGAGGCCATCGCTTCGATGAACGTCAGGCCGAAGCCTTCGTACGCCGACGGTGAAACCATGCAGCGGATCGATCCGAAGAATGCGGCGATCTCGTCGTCGTCGAGCGCGCCGACGTAGACCACGCGCGCGTCGCGTTCGAGAAACGCCGGCTTCTCACCCGGACGCAGTCGCCCGGCGATCACGAGCTTCCAGTCGCGGTTCCCGGCTGCCTCGAGGAATGCGTCGACCAGTGCATCGAGGTTCTTGCGCGGCTGGATGGTGCCGAGATAACCGCACGCCGGCTTTTCCACTTTGTAGCGCTCGCGCCAGGCCGCGATGGCGGCGGCGCTTGCGGGCCGCAGCGTCGTCGCCGGCGCTTCGGGCGTGACGACTGTCTTCGCCGAATGCTCGGGAAAGAATTGCGCAACGTCGGCCGCGGTGCTTTCGGAAGGTACGACCACCGCACGCGCGCGAGAGACGGCCCACGGCGTCTCCCAAGCGAGGTGCAGGCGCTGCGCAAGCCGGAACGTCTGCGGCATCACGTAGCTCGCGAGGTCGTGGATGGTGACGACGGCGGGCGTCGAGCCGCGGCGCGGAAGCACGCCCTTGGTGCCGTGGTACAGATCGAAGCGCTCATATGCGAGCACGGCGGGAACACGCAGATGATCCCACAGCGGTTGTTCCCACGCAGAACGAAGCTCGACGGTGCGCGTCTCGCAGAAGCTCGCGAATGATTCGGGCCGGTCGGTCAGCACGGTGAAGCGGTCGTCGGGAAAACCGGCGACCAGCGCCTTTGCGAGCTCGATCGCATACGTCGCCGGTCCGCCGATGGTGCCGGCGACTGCTCCGATGGCGACTTTCATGCGTGCGGGTCTCCCGCGATTTCCTGCAAGCTGCGGCCGGCACCTCCGCTGGTCGCGTAGCCGGATTCGAAGAACAGCGACTCCGGCGGCGCGCCCGACTCGTCTCGCGCTGCCGCGCGCAGACCTTCGAGCATCGCCGAAGCGACGTCACGGCGACCGCGCATGCGATAGACGGCGGCGCTCACAGCCACCAGAACGTGATAGCCGGCAAGGAACACCGCGCGCGAAAATCCCTGCGCGCGGCGAAGGCCGACGAGCCGAAGATTGCGGGCTTTGAGAAACGCGGCGAGCGGAGTCATGCCGCCGGCAAAGCCGCGCGCACCGGCGTGCCCGACCTCGGCTTCGGGCACGACGGTCGGCGCGAATCCGGCGGCCGCGGCGCGCAGGCAGAAGTCGACTTCCTCGTAGTATGCGAACAGCGACTCGTCGAAGCCGCCGATGCGCTCGTAGAGCGCTCGCGGAACCAGCATCGCCGCGCCAGTGACGCCGGAAACCGGATACGGGCGCTGACGGTGCCCGCGGACACGCACGAGCGAACGAGGTGCCCACAGAAGCGCGGGACGGTAACGCTCGCCGAGCGAGCTCGCAGGCTGGCCGGGGCGTCCGTCGGAGATGCGCGGGCCGAGCGGTCCCGCCCGGCGATCGAGACGCGCCGCACGCACGAGCGCTTCGATCGTGCCGCGCGCAACCACCGTGTCGCTGTTGAGCACCAGCACATGCTCGCAGCCGCGCTCGAACAACAGCTTCATCGCGAGATTGTTGGCGCCGGCGTAGCCGAGGTTGCAATCCAGCAGCATCGTGTCGACCGTAATCATCGGGGAGAGCTTTTCGATGCCGGCCGCAAGCTCGCGCCGCACGTCCGGCGTCGATCCGTTGTCGACGACCAGCACAGAGGCGGGGTAGCCGTCGCCGGCGAGCGAATGCAGGCATTCGAGCGTGCGGCGCGCGTCCTGGAAACAAAGGACGGCGACGCCCACCTCGGGGAGCGCTGTGTTCTCGTCCGCGCGCAGTGCGTGCGGACCTTCGAGCGCGACGCTCCAGCAGCGGCCGAGCTTCTCTGCAGTGAAACCTTCGAGCATGCGCGCGCGCGCTGCCGAGCCGAGACGCTCCCGAAGGGCGTCGCCCGCAGGCCCCGCCGAGAGCGTTGCGATCGCATTGGCCAGGGCGAGGCCGTCGGCGGCGCACAGAACGATCTCCTTGCCGTCCTCGAATACTTCGCGAATGGCCGGAGTGTCGGCAGTGACGATCGCCGAACCGACGGCCGCAGCTTCGTAGACCTTGTTCGGCACGACCATGCGCGCCTTCTGCGACGAGCCGAAGATCCCGAGCACGATGTCTGCCGCCGCGATCCTTCCGGCAAGATCCTCGTACGGTATCCAGTCGATGAACCGGACGACCGCGCGCGTCGCGCGTACGCTGCGTTCGATGCGGGCGCGTTCTTCACCGGTGCCGAGGAACGTGAAGCGCAGCCGCTCGCGCACGTCGTCGCGGACGGCAAGCCGGCCGACCGCATCGACGACGACGTCGAGCCCGTGAAGCGGCAGATACTGCCCGAAATACAGGACTTCGAGCCGGCCGTCACCGCCGTCCTCGCCAGCTCCGTTGCGGGTTTTTGACGCGCCCTTCGGAGATTCGTCGGCGTCCGCTTCGGACGCGGCTAGAAAGACTTCCGGATCGGCACCGAGATGACAGACCAGCAGCCGCGACGGATCGACACCGAGCTCGTCCACGAAATAGCGCCGGTGCGCTTCGGTATCGACGACGACGACATCGGCAGCCCGGCACGTCAGGCGGTCGAGCATCCGCAGAATGCGCGCGCCGAAAGTCCCCTCGGCATACACGCGGCGATCCTCGACCAGCGTTTCGGTCAGCGAGACCAGCGGCGCGAACACGATGCGCGGTCCGTAGCGCGGCGCGAGCATCTTGAGCAGAAGGATGTCGAGCTGGCCGTTGAAGCCGACGATCGCAACCGGCGCCCCACCGCTTCGCCACCACGCGCGCGAAAGCCGCCACGCCGACGCGAGCCATTGCCGTGCGAGCACGATGAGCGACCGCGGCGAGAAATAAGCGGCATCCTTGTCGCGCGTGCGCTCCCACAGAGCATCGTGAAACTCGACGATCTCGTAACCGGCGGCGCGCACCGCGCACGACGCGATCCTGTTCGCAGTGTGACGGCGGTTGTACGTGCCGAAGAACGCGGCCCGCATCAGTCCCGGTTGCCGAGCTCGATGCGGCGCAGCCTGAGCAGGGTGTCCTCGAGCATGCGGCGGCTCGAGCCGATCAGATCGGCCAGAAGGCCGATCAGTACCGTCTGGAACCCGGCCAGCACGAGCACGGCGGCGAGGATCAGCGACTGAACGTGTCCCTCGCCTCCCTGCTGGAGGTAGTAGTAGAGAAAGCGCGCACCGATCACCGTGCCCGCCGTCAGCAGGACGACGCCGATCATCGTGAACACGCGCAGTGGTTCGTAGAGCGCGTAGATGCGCACGAGCGTGGCCGTGCTGCGCAGCAGGTAGCTCGGGATGCCGGGGAAAAGCCGCGACGGACGGGTCTCCGGGTTCACGTCGATCGCAACGTGTGTGACCATGAGCTGTTTCTTGCCGGCCTGGATGATCGTCTCCAGCGTATAGGTGAAATCGGAGACGACGTTCATCTTGAGCGCGGCTTCGCGCGAGAATGCCCGGAATCCGCTGGTCGCGTCCGGGATCCTCGTGCCCGACAGCTGGCGGACGACCCACGACCCGAGAACCTGCAGCGTCCGCTTGGCCGGGGAGAAGTGGGCCAGCTTGCCCGGCCGGCGGTCTCCGACCACGACGTCCGCCTCGTGATGAAGGATCGGCGCAATCAGTCGTTCGACCTGATCGCCGCGATACTGCCCATCGGCGTCGGTATTGACGACGATGTCAGCACCAAGACGCAGCGCGTAATCGAGACCGGCAGAGAACGCACGGGCCAGCCCCTGATTGACCGGAGCCCGCACGACATGCCGGACTCCGCAGTTTCGCGCCACGGCTGCGGTGCCGTCGCTGCTGCCGTCGTCGACGACGATCACTTCAATCTCGTCGATTCCCGCGATTTGCGTCGGAAGATCGGCCAGAGTCGCCGGAAGGCTCGCCTCTTCATTGAAGCAAGGAATCTGAATGACCAGTTTCATGGGAATCGCGGTCCGTGCCGTGTTATGTCAGGAATGCTGCCGGCCTGCACCCGCGAAACATGACGTCGTGTGTCGAGAAACCAGCAGAAAATCGTCGTAGTCCCGCCTTGACAATAGTTCGGACCGCCACCTATAACTGCCCCCGGACCTGCCAGGGGAGGTCGCTTCTATAGGGCGGCAAAATGTTCTGAGCAGAGTCGGGGGAGCATGAAACTCCCTTTGGTAGGACGCGATGGCCCGATCATCGCTGCTTCGAAGCAAACAAAAAAGACTAGTCGCAGATCGCAACTGTTGGGAGGAGAAATCCAGATGAAGAAAATTATCATGCCTTTTGCTGTCATCGCCGCCGTAGGAATCTACGCCGGCACCGCCAGCGCTCAGTGTACGTTCGGATTCGACGGCGGCACGCCGGAGAATTCCCGCGGTCCGGCGCCGGCAAAGGGCGTCAAGGGATCGATGGTTCGCAACTACGCCGCGTGCACGAGCACCGAGCATCCGACTGCCAACGCCACGACCGAGAGCGGAACCGACGCCTGTCAGCCGGTTACGCCTCCGGTGCTCGGCGGCGGCGGCACGACCTACGCGTATGCCGCGAAGGGCAAGTGCACCGTCCAGACGCA